>JAJYGY010000018.1 GCA_021790555.1 bacterium | reverse complement strand
GACGTAGGTGTAGTCCTTGTTTGCGGTGGGCGAAAGGGGCTGGTACAGGGCCGCCGCGTCCACGGTCCAGTCTCCCAGGGGCACCTTCAGGGTCAACTCCACGGTGTTGAGAGTCGGGACGTAGGGCATGTAGGTCAATCCCGGCACCGTGGTTCCCGGCACCAGGGGAGTCAGGCTGCTGCCTTGATAGTAGGTGCCCGAATTGATCCCTCCAACGCTGGGGAGGTAGTAGCGGTCGATGACGCCCAGGGTGACGGGCCCCAGGGCGTGCTGGTAGAGGCCGTAAATCTCCGGCGCGCTTCCCCACTGCAACTGCTCGCCCCCCAGGATCTCCAGCCCATCCAACGCGTTGCTGCCGTCGATTTCAAACCCCAGGGGGATAGCCACTCCCTGGACCCGGAAAACCTTGTCCAGATCATACTCGTCCGGAATGAGTCTGTAGAAGTCGTCCCGGCCATAGTAATAGCCCCCGTAGGGCTTGCCCTGGAAGGCGGTGAAGGACAGGTCTTGGGTCTTCAGGGTGGCGTCGAATTCCCGGATGGCCAGGAACTGGCCTTTGGCCGCGAGCGTGGGCAGCGAATTGTACTGGAAGATATCGGTGGCCACATCCCCCCACAACTCCAGATCCAGGTGCGCTGCCACGTCGTCCATCGGGTTGGCGTAGAAGCGCAGCCGGGCAATTTGGCCCTGCTGAAGCGTCCATCCGTCGTTGTTGGCCTCGAAATCCTGCTCGAAGGACCCGCCGGCCAGCCCGAAATCCGGGCTCTGGTAGCGGCTGGCCTTGCCCTGGGCCATCTCCGAGTTGATCTCGGTCTGGTTGACCTGCTTCCGCAGGGCCTGGATCTCGGCCTGAAGGTCGGAAAGGCTGGGCGTGGGATCCGCCGAGGGGGCCGGGTCCTGGGCCCTCAGCGACGCCGCGCCCAGGGACAGGCAGGCCGCCAGCCATAGGATGAAATGCCTTTTCGTCATCAACGCCTCCCTTGATCGCCCGCCGGCTTCACCCGGCGCGGCCGTGGATGAACCGCCTGGCCTACTCGCTTCCCCTGACCGTGCTGAAGCCGGTCTTCTTCCTGTATTCCGCCGGCGAACTGCCGGTCTGGCTCTTGAACCAGTGGAAAAAATAACTGAAGGACCGGAACCCCGCCGCCGAGCTGACCTGGGTGACGGACAGGCGGGTGCCCTGCAGCAGGCTGCGGGCGTAGTCCAGGCGGCGGTCGGAAAGCACCTGCGAGAAGGTGCGGCCCGTGTAGCGCTTGAACTCGCGGCTGAAGGCCGAGGCGGAAAAACCGTGCAGCCGGGCCACCTCGTCCATCTTCAGGTCGCGGTGGAAGTTCTCCTCCACGTAGCGCAGGGCACGGCCGCTGCGCAGGTCCCTCTCGCCCGACTGCGGACGGTCCAGGGCGGAGCCCACCTCGTCCAGCCGGGCGTGGAAGGCCCTCACCAGGTCCATGCTGTTGGAGGGCTTGGAAAGGGAGCTTTCGCAGGCCTCGGCCAGGCCCTGGGCCGTCTCCTCGCCCAGCAGGCGGCGCGCGCGGGCCTCCTCGATGATCCCTGCCAGCAGGTGCAGAAAATTGACCCGCAGGCTCTCGGGCCGATCGCCGGCCTGCACCAGGGCGGCCTGCACGAAGCTCTCCCGGCCCGGCATCTGCGAGGCCCCGCCCCCGGCCAGCATGCCCTCCCGCAGCTCCTTCTCCAGGCGCAGCAGGGCGCGGGTGTCCGTGGCCTTGAGGGCCTCCATGGAAGGTTCGAAGAAGCTCAGGTCCCGTCCCGACGACATGCCCACGTGCAGGGCCCTCAGGGCCCCCAGGTAGGAATGGTAGAGCCTTTCCTTGGGCTCGCGGGGCCCCACGCCGAAGGCCACCGAAAGGCCCAGCTGCCTCCTGGCCTGCACCTGAACCTCCAGGGCCAGGTCGCGGGCCGCCAGCTTGGCCTGGGCCTCCCCCTGCTCGGGGTCGCGGGAGACGAAGAAGAGCGCCCCGTAGTCCTCCAGCGGCGCGGCCGCGCATTCGGGGTGGGAAAGGGCCTGCCCCTGGGCCCAGCGCTGGAACCGGGCGGCCAGGGCCAGGCTCTCCAGGGGGTCGCGGCGGCCCTCGCCGTGGAAGGGCATGGCCGCCAGAACCCGGTCGGGCACCCGGCGGATGCCGATCTCGCGGCTTTCCCATTCGCTGACGTTGCCGCTGGCCCACTGGGCCTGGAAATACCGGTCCTGGCGGATGGCCCTCTGGCCCCAGTGGAAGTGGTAGAAGCGCTTGGAGATGACGCGGTGGAGAAGTTCCTCCATCTCGCGGGCCGCGGAACGGGGGTCGGCCTCCCGCACCAGCACCGAAGCGAAGAGCGTCAGCACCCGCTCGAAGGCGGCCAGGGCCTGGCCCTCCAGGACGGGCGTCTCCAGCAGCACCTTGGCGAAGTAAAGCAGGTCCTCGCCGAAGGCCGCGTCGGCCCGGCCGGCCGAGGCCGACCAGACCTCGCGGATGTCCGCCGCGCCCAGGTCGTGGTCGGCGAAGGGGCCGGCCACCAGCACGGCCACGCAGGTTCCCCGCGAGGCCACGGGCACGAAGAGGTCGCAGAAGCCCGAGAGCGTGCCCTTGTAGGGCTTGAGCGTCTTGCGCGCCCGCTCGAAGGCGCGCTGGTTGTAGGCCGGCCGCTGCTGCGGGCTGGCGTGCCAGTGCTGCAGGTCCACCGAGCCCAGGGGCCGGCGCGACCGGTTCAAGGCCATCCAGTAATCCGGGTTGTCCAGGGGGACGACGAAGCAGTCCAGGTCGACGTAATGCTGGAAGACGTTGAGGAAGGTGTAATAGGGAAGCAGCTCCCCCTGCCACTGCCGTGGATCGAAAACCGTGGAGCCTTTTTCCTGGTTGAAAAGCTGGCTCGGCATGCTCTCCTCTGAGCGACGACCACGGTCCTATTTTACCAGGAAAGAAATTTCGTGTGTCCGTTTATATGTTATTTTTTATGCGTTTTAATCCAACACATTTCAGAAAAAGCCCATTTTAAAATCATTTTCAAAACGAGCATTGAATTTTTCCTGTGGCTTAAATCACAACGGCTGGCGCGGCACAGGACATCTCCCGGCCGGGGTGGCGCCCGCCTTTCAAGCGCTTTTCCGGACAACCAATTGCATGGGCAGGAGCAGCTCCAGGGGTTCTCCGGCCTTGCCTTCTATCAACGCGATGAGCGCCTCGGTGGCTTCCCTGCCCAGTTCGTAGAAGGGCTGGCGCAGCGTGGTCAGGGCCAGTTCCGGCCGGGCGGACTCGGGCCGGTCGTCGAACCCCACCAGGTCCGGCCGGCGGCCCGGGGGCAGGCGGCCGAGGACCCGCATGGCCCCCTCGGCCATCAGGTCCGACGAGGCCACCAGGGCGGTGGGCGGCCGGTCGCGCCCCAGCAGGGCGCGCGCGCCCTGCTCCCCGCTTTCGGCGGTGAAGACCCCCTTGAAGACCAGCTCGCCGCCCCGGGCCAGGCCCCTGCGGAGCATCCCCTCGCGGAAGGCCAGCCAGCGTTCCGACGCGTTGGAGACCAGGCCGGTCTCGCCGGCCAGGAAGCCGATGCGCCGGTGGCCCTTGGAAACCAGGTGCCGGAGGGCCGCCTCCATGCCCGCGCGCTGGTCGGTGTCCACGCAGTTCAGCCCCTTCTGGTGGTGGTTGATGAGCACCACCTTGGACGAGGCCCGGGCCGCCATGCGGCGCAGCTCCGCGGGCGGCACCCGGGGCGCGAGCATCAGCACCCCTTCCAGCCGCGTGTCGCCAAGGAACTGCAGGCAGCGGCCGCCCCCCTCGTCGTCCAGCCGGCCCACGAAGTTGCTCACCAGCAGTTCGTAGCCCCTGCGGGCGCACACCTCGATGGCCGCCGAAAGGATCTCGCGGTAGTAGTAGTCGCCCATGGTGGGCTGGCTGATCCAGGAGAAGAGCAGGCCCAGGGTCCGGGTGCGCCGGTCCCGCAGGCCCCTGGCCAGGGCCGAGGGATGGTAGCCCATCTCGCGCACGACCTTGCGCACCTTCTCCTTCTTGTCCTCGCGGACGTAGCCCCTCCCGGTGAGGACCCGTGAAACCATGGAGATGGAAACCCCGGCCGCCTTGGCGACGTGCTTGATGTTGGGCTTCACGGCCACCCCGCATATGAAATTATTTTCAGTCCGGGCGAAAAAAACGGCGCGGAGGACCCGGAATCCGGTCCCCCGCGCCGGAAAGCTGGTACCCCGGGGCAGAATCGAACTGCCGGCCAACGGTTTAGGAAACCGCTGCTCTATCCACTGAGCTACCGGGGCACATCCCTTTCAGGCCGGAAGCGGGAGATTACCCCGTTTTGGGGCTTTGTTCAACTTTGAATTTGGAATGCCCTCAAGGCATCCCGCGAGCGTGGCGCAGGAATTCCATGAGGGGAGCCAGCCAGCCCAGCCGTCCCAGGAGCGCCAGCAGGAGGATGCCGGCCAGGAAGAATCCCAGGCGCCACCCCCAGCCCTGCCGCATTTTGAATTTCACCCGCATTTCACGTCCCGGTGGGAAGGGCCCCCGCGCGCCGCTTGTCACGCCAGGGGCCTGGAAAGGAACGCGTCCAGCCTTTCCCCTCCGCCGCCCACCAGCAGGGCCTCGGCCCCGGGGTGCTCCCGGCGGAAGCGTTCCAGGCCGCTCAGGCGCTGCCTGGGACGCCCGCTCTTCACCTCCACGCAAAGCAGGCGTTTCCCCAGCTTGGCCACGAAATCCACCTCGTCGTTGCCGTCCCTCCACCAGAACAGTTCACCGCCCAGCCTGCGGCACTCATGGAACAGGTGCGCGCCGCAGGCCGTCTCCACCAGGCGCCCCCACAGTTCGCCCCGGTTCCTGAACTCTTCCCGGCCCTCCTGGGCCATGCCGGTCATCAAGGCAGTGTTCAGGGGAAGCCATTTGGGACTGGAGGCGCGGCGGGCCACCCTGGCTCCGGACCATTTCGAAAGGCCGGCCAGCAGCCAGGCCGATTCCAGCAACCTCTGGTAATCGGCCAGGGTGGTGGTGTTGGTCGCGTCCTTGAGTTCGCCCAGCATCTTGTTGTAGGAAAGCACCTGGCCGCCATGGTCGCAGGCGAGCGCGAAGAGCCGCCTCAGCAGGGCCGGCTTTTCGATGCGCGCGTTGGCCAGCACGTCGCGGGAGAGCACCGGCTCGATCAGGGAGTTCCGGATGTAGTCCTTGAAGCGGGTTTCGTCCCCCCTCAGGGCCGCGGCGGCGGGATAGCCGCCGAAGTACACGTATTCCTCCACGGCCAGCCCGAACGCCTCCCGCATCTCGGCGAATCCCCAGTGCCCCAAAAAAAGGGTCTCGAAACGCCCGGCCAGGCTCTCCGAAAGCCCGTGCTGCATCAGGAAGGCCGAAGACCCGAGCAGGACCACCCGGATGTCGCGTTTTCGGGAGCCGTCCTCGTCCCAGCAGCCTTTGACCACCTCGGCCCAACGATGGACTTTTTGAACCTCATCCAGGGCCAGCACCACGGCCCGGCCTGTCCGGTCATGCAGCTCCCGGGCCATGTCCCAGTGCCTCAAAATCCAGGAGGAATCCGGCGGGGCCGGCGTGTCGGCGGCGGCCGAGACAAAACGGCCCCGCCAGGCCTCAAGCGCCTGCCCCACAAGGGTGGTCTTTCCCACCTGCCTGGGGCCCTGGACGATCTGCATGAACCGCCGGGGTTCCTGAAGCCTGGAGGCGAGTATCCGGAAGGATGGACGATGATAGAGGCCCATAGAGCTCCTTTTACTAAATACGTTTAGTAATTTTTACTAAACATGTTTAGTATTGTCAATCCTCCGCGCGCCGTCAACCCGCGGGCGCAGGCCGGCCAGGCGAGCTTCGCCGATTTCGTGAAGGAAGGCGCCGAGGCAGGTGTGGCCTGCTACACCGTCTACCCGGGCGTCAGGAAAGTCCGCTACTTCGGGCGCGACGGCGGGGAGCACGTCCAGCGCCTTCCGGGCGGCGGCCCGTCCAGCCCAGGCAAAGCGGGAAGCCTCAGGCCCCCACCAGTTCCCCGGCGGCCGCGTCCCACAGGCCCCGGCCCTCGGCCAGGGCGCCCATGGTGACCACCAGGTCGTGGGCCGTGCCGGCCGGCTGGACGGGCACCGGGCCCCGCAGGGGCCGGCCGTCCAGCGTGGCCGACACCACGCCCTTCTGCACGCCGTCCGGGTTCTCCACGCGGATCCGGAAGGTGGCGCCCCTCCACTGGCGGGTGATGTCGAAATGCCTCCAGCCGGAGGGTACGCAGGGGTCCACCACGAAGCTGTCGAAGCCCAGGCGCAGGCCCAGGATCCAGCGCGTGGCCGCTCCATAGGCCCAGCCCGCCGTGCCGGTCAGCCAGGGATGCCGGGCCTGGCCGTGCAGGGGGTGGTCCTTGCCGTACACGAACTGCACGTAGCTGTAGGGCTCGGCCTGGCGCGTCTCTATCCTGTCGTTCTGGTTGTAGGGGTTGAGGCTGTCGTAGAACTTCATGGCCAGGTCGCCGTGGCCCAGCCGGGCCGCGGCGATGATGGCCCAGGGGTTGGGGTGGCTGAAGATGGCCCCGTTCTCCTTCACCCCCTTGTAGACCCGGGTGACGAAGCCGATGGCGTCGTTGGGCCTGCCGTAGGCCGGCGACACCAGGTGGATTCCCCAGGGGCTGTAGAGGTGCTCGTCGATGGCCTTCAGCGCCTTTTCGGCGCGCTCCCCCCGGGCGCAGCCCGAAAGCACGGCCAGGCTGTTGCTCTCCAGGTGCACCCTTCCCTCGGCGTCCGCGTGGGTGCCGATCTTCTCGCCCCGTGCGGTGAAGCCGCGCAGGTACCAGTCGCCGTCCCACAGGTTGTCCTCGCAGGCCTTGCGCACCCTTTCGGCCTCGCGCTCGAAGCGCGCCGCGTCCGCCTCCCTGCCCAGGTGGCGGCAGGCCTCGGTGAAGACCGTCAGCGCCCAGTAGTGCAGGAAGCTGGTCATGGCGCTCTCCCCGCCGCCCAGGTTCAGGCAGTCGTTCCAGTCGGCCCGCAGGCCCTTGCAGATGCCGGTGGGCCCCACCTGGGCGCTGCTGAAGTCCAGGGCCCTGGCCAGGTGCTCGTACACGCTTCCCTCGCCGCCGTCGGCGTAGGGCACCTTCAGGTCGAAGAAGGCCTCGTCCCCGGTCTCCTTGACGTACTCGCACACGCTGGGCACCAGCCACAGGGCGTCGTCGCTGCACACGTCCTCGATGCCGTGCAGGAACTTCGTCCTGCCGGCGCCGGGGATGAGGGTGGGCGAGCGCAGGGCCGTTTCGCGCTCGGCCCGGGCGGCCGGGTCGAAGTATTCCGGCTCGAACAGGTGCAGGCCGTAGCCCTCGGCCATCTGGGCCCTCAGCAGGTCCAGGATGCGGGAGCGGA
>JAJYGY010000315.1 GCA_021790555.1 bacterium | reverse complement strand
CCACGGTATAGCTTTTCCCGCCCCGCTCCAGCTCCCGCCCGTCCACCCGGAAGCCTTTCTGCCCCTCCAGGGCCAGCTTCAGCAGGCGCAGGCGCCTTGTCCCCGGAAGCAGGTCCCGCGCGGCCTTCAGGGCGGGCAGGGCGCAGGGGATGAAGAGCACCTCGTCCAGGCCCAGGGCCTCGCGGGCCGCTCGCGCGGCAAGCAGGTGCCCCAGGTGCACGGGGTTGAAGGTCCCGCCGAAAATGCCGATCTTCGCCTTTCCAGCCACGTTTTTGGTCACCAAGGGGATCACCGCCTCATTCCCGGACCTGCCCGGTCCCGTACACCACCCACTTCATGGTGGTGAGCTCCTCCAGGGCCATGGGCCCGCGGGCGTGGAGCTTCTGGGTGGAAATGCCGATCTCGGCGCCCATGCCGAACTGGCCGCCGTCGGTGAAGCGGGTGGAGGCGTTGACGTACACGGCCGCCGAATCCACCTCCTTCAGGAAGCGTCCGGCCGCGGCCTTGTCCCGCGTGACGATGGCGTCGGAATGCTGGGAGCCGAAGCGGTTGATGTGGGCGATGGCCTCGTCCAGGCTTTCCACCACCTTGATGCCGCAGACCAGGTCCAGGTATTCCTCGGCCCATTCCTCCGGCGTGGCCTGCTTCAGGCCCGGGGCCAGGGCGCGCACCGCCTCGTCCCCGTGGATTTCCACCTTGGCCTCCTGGAAGCGCCGGATCATGCCGGGCAGGAAGGCGCCGGCCACGGCCCGGTGCACCAGCAGGTGCTCCATGGCGTTGCAGACGCTGGGGCGCTGAACCTTGGCGTTGAAGGCGATGGCCTCCGCCATCCCCAGGTCGGCCGCGGCGTCGACGTACACGTGGCAGTTTCCGATGTCGTGCCGGATGACCGGGATCCAGGATTCCCTGAGCACGAAGTCGATCAGGTCGCGGCCGCCCCGGGGGATGACCACGTCGATCTCCGCCTTGCGCTTGAGCATCTCCAGCACCGCGGCGCGGTCGCGCGTGCGCACCACCTGCACGGCCTCGGCCGGAAGGCCGGCCTGGGAAAGCCCCGCCTGGATGGCCTTTTCCAGCGCCAGGTTGGAGCGGAGGGCCTCGGAGCCGCCCCGGAGGATCACGGCGTTGCCGGCCTTGAGGCACAGCGAGGCGGCGTCCACGGTGACGTTGGGGCGCGACTCGTAGACGATGCCGATGACCCCCAGGGGCACGCGCACCCGGTCGATGCGCAGGCCGTTGGGCCGCGTGCGGGTGTCGATGGTTCCGCCCACCGGGTCGGGCAGGGCGGCGACCTCCCGCAGGCCGCGGGCCACGTCCGCCAGGCGTTTGGGATTGAGGGCGAGGCGCTCCAGCATGGCCGGCGCCATCCCGCCCCCGCGGGCCTGCTCCAGGTCGGCGGCGTTCTCGGAAAGGATTTCCGGGGCGCCCTTTTCCAGCGCGCCGGCCATGGCCTCCAGGGCCCGGTCCTTCTGTTCGCGCGTGGCCGAGGCCATGGCCCGCGAGGCCCGCTTGGCGGCCAGGGCCTTCTCCTGCACCATCGCCTTGACGTCGGTTTCCATCTTCAGACCTCCTTCCTGGCCTTTTCAAGCCATTGTTTGGCCCGCTCCACCGAGTCCTCCAGTTCCCGCAAGCCGCCGGCCGGGGGCAGGGTCCGCCGCGAGGCGATTTCCGCCGCCAGGGCGGCGCAGCGCTCCTCCAGGCCCAGGGCCCCCAGGCGGGCGGCCGAGCTCTGCAGCCTGCGCAGCACCCCCCGGGCCTCCTCCGCCCCGCCCGGGGCGAGTTCCTTCAGCGTCTGGAGGTACACGCCGCTGTTGGCGCGGAACTGGCCCAGCAGCTCGTCGATCTTCTTTATCCCGCCCAGCTTGCGCAGCGAACGCAGGGCCTTGGGGTCGAACTCGGGCAGGGGGGCTTGGAAACTGGGTTCGGGCATGGCGGGCCGCCGGCCTCAGGCCGCCGCGACCGCGCCCACGGCCTGGGGCCCCTCGAAGACCTTGACCACCTCGTACTTGGTGGTGCGCTGGGCCGGGGTGAAGCCGGCCTCCTGGATGATGCGCACGACCTCGTCGGTGGTGGCCTTGCAGTCGTAGTTGGCCTCGTGCATCACGTTTTCCTCGAAGATGGTCCCGCCGAAGTCGTCGGCCCCGAAGTAGAGCGACATCTGGCCGGTCTTCTTGCCTTCCGAGAACCAGGACCCCTGCACGTGGTCGAAGTTGTCCAGGAAGACCCGGGCCAGGGCCAGCACCCGCAGGTAGGCGGCCGCGCCGGGGGCCTCCTTGACCTTGCGCGCCAGGGCCGTGTTGTCCGGCTTGAAGCTCCAGGGGATGAAGGCCGTGAAGCCCTGGGTGCGGTCCTGCACGGCGCGGACGGCCTGGAGGTGGTCCAGGATGTCCACGTCCTCGTCCAGGTGCCCGAACATCATGGTGGCGGTGCTGCGGT
The DNA here is from genome assembly GCA_021790555.1 of bacterium. Lineage (GTDB taxonomy): Bacteria > Oederibacteriota > JAJYGY01 > JAJYGY01 > JAJYGY01 > JAJYGY01. The sequence goes on along the minus strand of JAJYGY010000315.1, from coordinate 4,908 downwards.
ATCCCAGTTCGTGGGCGGTCTCGTGCACCTTCAGCCAGTTGGCGGTGTCCACCTTGGTGCGCGAAAGCTTCAGCCGAACCCGGTCGCTCAAGACCTCGGCCCCGCCCCCGGGCAGCGTGTCCAGGCCGGCCTTCTTCAGTTCCGTCAGCACCCAGCGGATGTCCCTGCCCGTGACCTCCACCATCTTCCAGATTTCCGGGGCGGAAAAGAAGTGCGGGTGCACTTCGGGCACCTCGCGGCGCACGGCGGAGACGAAGTCGGTGTAGTAGCTGAAGGGGATCCCGGGATTCAGGCCGCCCTGGATGAGCACCGTGGTGACGCCGTACTTTTGCACCGAGCGCTTCACCTTTTCCACCATCTCGGGCACGCTGAAGGTGTAGGCGTCCTGGTCCTTTTCGGTGCGGTAGAAGGCGCAGAAGGTGCAGTAGGCGTCGCAGACGTTGCTGTAGTTCAGGTTGGTGTCGATGACGAAGGTGACCCTGCCGCCCGGCACCTTTTTCATGCGCAGGGCGTGGGCCAGGTCGCCCAGGTCTCCCAGGGGAGCCTCGCGGTAGAGCGTCAGGCCCTCCTCGCGGGTGAGGCGGAGGCCGGAGAGGGATTTTTCCATGATCTGGTTCAAGGTGGACATGCCTTGGGCTCCTTCAAAGGTCCGGCACCGCGGGCGGTCCGGGACGGAATCGCTGGGAAAGCCCATTTTAGCCCCGGGACGGGTTTGCGCAACGGAATTTTGGCGGGCCCTAGCCCGCCGCCAGCCTTTCCCACTTGGCGCGGAACAGGGTCATGCCCTCCTCCTCGTCCGGCCCCAGGCGGTAGCGGATGCCCGAAACGTAGGTCTTGAGGAAGTCCCGGGGGAAGCCGGTGCGGCTGGAAAGGTCGCGCGCGAAACCGTCCAGGTCCTTCAGCGAATGGTCCAGCGACGCGGTCACGGCCTCCAGCAGGGCCCGCTTTTCGCCCTGGGGCAGGCTCCTGCGCACGGCCCAGCGGGCGAAGACGAAGCTTGAGCCGGTCCAGGCGTTCCATTCCCGGCCCAGGTCCAGGGGCCCGGGGTCTCCCGGCGAAAGGCTCAGGGCCCGGGCCAGGGCCTGGTCGGCGATGAGCAGGCAGGCCGGGGCCGGGCTTCCCAGGGGCACCAGGCGGTAGCGCCTCAGGCCCACCTTTTCCCTCAGCCAGGCCTCCATCAGCCGCACGCTGGTGGCCGTCTGGCCGCTGACGGCGATGTCCGCGCCTTCCAGGTCCTCCGGGCGGCGGGCGCCGAACAGCAGGATGCTGCGGATGGGCCCGTGGCTGGCCACGCCCAGCGCGCCGATGGGTTCGAACAGGCCGCGCCGCTCCAGGTCCCAGACGTCCACCAGGGAGAACAGCCCGGCGTCGACACCGCCGGAGCGGGCCAGGTCGCCCAGGTCGCGCGGCGCGTCGGGGATGAGCTCCTGGCCGGCCAGCCAGGCCGGGTCCAGGCGGTGGAAGAAGGGGGCGGCGTTGGTGAAGGGGATCTGGGCCAGTCTCAAGGCGGACTCCGCGTGGAAAGGGGTCGGTTCAGGGTTGGGGCGCGCTTTTCCCGCGGGCCCCCAGGCCGGGAAAGGCCGCGAGCAGGGCCGGCCCGGCCAGGCAGGCCAGGGCCGAAAGCAGGAAGGCGCCGGAATAGCGGAAGCGCTGGGCCACCACCCCGGCCAGCCAGGGGGCGGCCAGGATGAAGGGCGCCATCAGGGTGTTGACCAGGCCGGTGAGGGAGGGCACCCTGGCCGGCCCTGCCAGGTCGAGGAGCAGGACCAGGTTGACCACGGCGAAGGCGCTGGTCCAGAAGCCGTTGGAAAGGAAGGCCAGGCACAGGAGCCCGGGGCGGTGCAGCCAGGCCAGGGCCGCCAGGGAGCAAAGCATGGCGGCGAAGGCCAGCAACATGGCCACGCGGGGCCCCCGCCGGTCGTTGATCAGGCCCAGCAGGAAGGAGCCCGCCATGCCGCCCAGGGAAAGCGCGGCCGAAAAGGGCCCGAACCAGGCGGCCGGCAGGCCGCGGACCTCGCGCAGGTACACCGTGAAAAGCGATCCGGCGGCCCCGGCGAAGGGCATGACCAGGAACAGCAGCAGCGTGGCGCGGGCCAGGCGCGATCCCCGCAGCAGGGCCAGGTTCTCGCGCAGGGCGGCCGCCAGGCTGGAAGGCGGCGCGTCCGGGGCCGGCAGCAGGGGTTTGAGCCGGCTGAGCACGGACACGCAGGCCACCTGCGCCGGCACGGCCAGCGCGAAACACATGCCGAATCCCCAGCGCAGCCCCGCTTTGGCGGCCCACCAGCCGGCCAGCAGGCCGCCCAGGCCCGCCATGGCGCCGGAAAATGCGAAGCTCGAGCCGAAGTAGCGGCCGCGCGCGCCCTCGGGCATGCAGCGGCCGATGCAGGCCAGCCAGTGCGGCATGATCAGGCCGATGCCCAGGTAGTGCGCCGAAAAGAGGGCGATGAAAAGGGCCAGCTTCCAGGGGGCGGGCAGGGAAGGCAGCGCCAGGAAAAGCAGGGCGGCCAGCGCCTGGGCCAGGATGGCCGGCGAGTGCAGCAGCGCGCAGCGTTTCGGGTCGGACCAGGCCGGGGAGAGGCGGTGGGCGGAGATCCACTGGGGCGCCGAGTACATGGCGAACAGCAGCCCGGCCAGCAGTCCGGCCAGGGCCGCCGAGCCGCCCAGGTCGGCCAGGGCCAGGGGCAGGATGGTCACGGGGTTGCACAGCCCGGTCCCCAGGCCCCACAGGCCCTCGTGGAGCACGCCGAGAACGAAGTTTTTTCTGGATGTTTCCATGGGAAATGGCAGGCGGCCGCCGCCCGGGCCGGCGGGCGGGAGGCCGGAATTTTGTCGGCGGCTTTAGGCGGACGCCAGGGTGAGGTCCGGGGTGGAGACGTGGCGGTAGAAGATGTCGCGCTCCTGGGGCTCCTTGCCGGCCTCGCGGATGAGCTTGCGCATGCTGTCCGTGGCCAGGCCTTCGGGGGAGCTGGCCCCGGCCATGTGGACGATCTTCTCCCTTCCGATGGTGCCGTCCATGTCGCTGGCGCCGAAGTTCAGGGCGATGGAGGCCATCTCCGCGCCCAGCATCACCCAGTAGGCCTTGACGTGGTCGAAGTTGTCCAGCAGCAGCCGCGAGGCGGCCACGGTGCGGGCGTCCTCCTGGGCGCTGGCCCGGTTGACCGGGATGCCGGTGTTGCCCGGCTGGAAGGCCAGGGGGATGAAGGTGCGGAACCCGGGGGCCTCGTCCTGCAGGGCGCGCAGCTTCAGCACGTGGTCCACGCGCTCCTCGTAGGTCTCGATGTGGCCGAAAAGCATGGTGGAATTGGTGGGGATGCCCAGCTCGTGGGCCGCGCGGTGCACCTCGCTCCACTTGTCCCAGCCGATCTTGGGCTTGTAGAGCTCCCGGCGCACGCGCTCCGAGAACACCTCGGCCCCGCCGCCCGGAAGCATGTCCAGCCCGGCCTCCTTCAGCTCCTGGAGCACCTGGCGGATGCTTTTTTTGGCGACGCGGGAGAACCACTCGATTTCCACGGCCGTCCATGCCTTGATGCCGAGGTCCGGGTATTTCAGGCGGATCTGGCGCACGATGTCCAGGTAGGTGTCGAAGCCCCAGTCCGGGTTCAGGCCGCCCACGATGTGGATCTCGCGGATGCCGCCCTCGCAGTGCCCGAAGATCTCGTCCATGCCCATGGCCCAGCCGCCGCTTTCGCCCTTGCGCCGGGCGAACTCGCAGAACTTGCAGTCCAGCACGCAGAAGTTGGTGGGATTGCACTGGCGGTTGAGCACGTAGTAGACCTTTTTTCCGTGGCGCCGCTCGGCCGCCCAGTTGGCCATGCGCCCCAGGGTCATCAGGTCGGGCGTGCGGTACATGGCCATGCCGTCGTCGAAGTCCAGGCGCCCGCCGGAGACCACCTTGTCCCAGAGGGGCTCCAGGGCCCGGTCGCGGAAGTTGAGCTTGGGAAGTTCGATGTTCATGCCTGCCTCTCTCACTGGAAACCGTATTCCTTCCACCGCCCGTCCACCTTGCGGACCACCGGGCGTGGCATCCGAAGGGCCTCAGGATACCCCTTTTTCCAGGTGGCATCAATCCCCAGCACTCCCTCGTGGAAGGGCCAGGCGCGGAAAAGCCGGCTGCGCGTGAACTGGATGTCGCGGGCCGCGTCGAAGCGGGTGAACAGGCCCCACACCAGGTCCACCGGGTCCGCCAGCTCGATGTCCGGGCTGAGCAGGGCCACCATCTTGTGGCGGCCCAGGGGGACCTGGCGCAGCACCTTTTGAAGCAGCGGCGCGGCGTCGGCGCCCTGGGGCCCCACCTGCACCGCCAGCAGGCTGTCCTCCAGCGAGGCCCATCCCCGGAAGGCCCGCCCCAGCACGCGTTTGAGCAGGTCGGGGTTGAAGGGACGCCGGTTAAGGGGGGGGCGGGCCCGGCGCGGGCCCAGGGGCCGGGGGGCGATGCCCTCGGTGGAGCTGAAGTCCAGGATGAGCTTGCTGCCCAGGTTCATCACGGTGCTGCTGAAGTCCAGGGTGTCCAGCGGGGTGGAGGGCAGCAGCAGCACGTCCTCGCGCGGGTCGAAGTGGCGCGCCGCGGCCCTCAGCACGGCGCGGAAGTCGCGCGGGTCCACGCCCTCGTCCACCAGCACCACCACCTTGCACAGCGAAAGCTGGCCCTGGCCCAGCAGCCCCAGGGCCGTCTTGACCCCCTCCTTGCGGTGGCGCTGGCGCAGGGCCACCACCAGCAGGTTGTGGAACCCCGCCTCGAAATAGGTCCAGAAATCGGCGATCTCGGGGTGCATCAGCTTCAGGAAGGGCGCCGAGAACTCGTTGACCGCCTCCCCCCAGACCCTGTCCTCCTGGGGCGGCCGGCCCACCACGGTGGCGGGATAGACCGGGTTCTTGCGCCGGGTCAGGGCCGTGGGCTTGGAGGGGGGG
>JAJYGY010000155.1 GCA_021790555.1 bacterium | reverse complement strand
GCAGCGCCAGGTCCGGCGCGCCCAGCCTGGAGGAGATTTCGGCGAAATGGGGGCCGTAGGCCGTGTCCCCGGCGAAGAAGACGCGCAGGCCCTCCAGCTCCAGGTGGAAGCCGCCCCACAGGGCCCAGCCCCGGTCGCGCAGTCCCCGGGCCGAGAAATGGCGGGCCGGGGTGTAGGTGACGCGCGCGCCCCCGCCCGCCCTCCCCAGCGCCGCGGCGCCGGCCTCCTGCCACCATTCCAGCTCCAGCACCTTCGTCAGGCCCGCCTTGGCCAGGGTGGCCGCGTTGCCCCGGCCCGTGACGAAGAGCGGGTCGAAGCGCCGCCGCAGGCGCGCCAGGCTGGGCAGGTCCATGTGGTCGTAGTGGTTGTGGGTCACCAGCACCAGGCCGATATCGGGAAGCTGTTCGAAGGAGGGCGAGGGGGCCTTGACGCGTTTCGGTCCCGCCCAGGAGACCGGGCTGGCCCTTGGGCTGAAGATCGGGTCGAAGAGCAGGTTGAGGCCCCGGCTTTGCAGCAGGAAGCTGGCGTGGTTGACGAAGGTGGCGGCCACCCGGCCCGCGGGCAGGCCCTCCGGCAGCCTGAGGGGGTGCGGGTTGTCCACCCACCTGGGCCAGGGCGTGGTGCCCTCGCGAAAGAGCAGCCGCAGCACGTCGCCCAGCCCGGGGGCCGGGGTGCCCGCGTCCCGCCCGGAGCCGCTTTTTTCCTGGTCCATGCCACCGCCCGAAAAATCCGCCGGATGCCCGGCCCCCGGGCCGGAAGCGGCGACATTCCCTTTGCCGGCCGGGGGAATTGGTTTAAAATGCAAGCAGCTTCTTTCCCGGACCTGGAGCTCCATGCCCCGCGCTTCCCTTTCCTTCCAACCCGGTCTGCCGGCCCTGGCGGCGATCCTGGCGGGCCTGCTGGCCCTTCAGGCGGCCCTGTTCTGGTGGGCCGGCCGCCGCGCCGACCTGGCCGGCCTGCGCTCGCGCGGCAGGGCCGCGGCCGAGGCCCTGGCCGCCAACGCCGAGGACGCCATCCTCACCGGCAACCGCCTGCAGCTGGAACTCTACGCCAAAAGCGCCTCCAAGGTTCCCGGGGTGGCCTCCGTGCGGGTGGAGGGCCCCGGGGACGCGGAGCTGGCCCAAGCGGGCGGGCCGGCCGGCGAGGGACCGTCGGTCCTTTTCCCCATCCGCGCCGAAGGCACGGGACGCGTCATCGGCCGGGTCCTGCTCGGCCTGGACCCTTCCTGGAGGGACCCGGCCGCCCTCTCCTGGCTGCCGGGCCTGGCCCTCCTGGACCTGCTGGCCACCCTGCTGGCCGCCCTGGCCTTCTGGGTGGCCTGGGCCGGGCGCGAATCCGGCCTGCGGCGCCAGGCCCTGCACGAGGCCCGCAAGCAGAGCGTGCTGGAATGGCTTGAGGACTGGGACGAGGACGGCCCCCTGCACCTTTCCGTGGTCAGCGGCCAGGGAAAAAAGAAGAGGCGCGGGAATTGACCGGCGCGGGTCCCCCGCCCCTCACCAGGCGTAGGCCTCCGGCGCCGGGCCGCCCGGACCCGGGCAGATCGAATCCAGCTCCTTCAGCGCCGCGGCGTTCAGCTTCACCTTCAGGGCGCCCAGGGCCGAATCCACCTGCCCCACCGTGCGCGGCCCGATGATGGGCGCGGTGACGGCCGGCTGGTGCAGCAGCCAGGCCAGCGCCACCTGGGCCGGGTCGAGCCGGCGCCGGGCGCACCAGGCCTCGTAGGCCTTCACCTGGGCGGCGTGCTTCTTGTAGTAGGCCGCGGCGTTTCCGTCGCCCCTCCTTCCGGCCCGGGCGCGCGAGGCTCCGCCGGCCAGCACCCCGCCGGCCAGGGGCCCCCAGGGGATCAAGCCCACGCCGTAGGCCAGGCAGGCCGGGACGACCTCCAGCTCGGGCTCGCGGCACAGCAGGCTGTAGCGGGTCTGCTCGCACACCAGGCCCAGGAAATGCCGGCTTCTGGCCGCCTCGTTGGCCTGGGCGATGTGCCAGCCGGCGAAGTTGGACGACCCCACGTACAGCACCTTGCCGGCCTGCACCAGCTGCTGCATGGCCTGCCACACCTCGTCCCAGGGGGCGTCGCGGTCCACGTGGTGCATCTGGTAGAGGTCGATGTGGTCGGTGCCCAGGCGGCGCAGGCTGTCCTCGCAGGCCCGGCGGATGTGCAGGGCCGAAAGCCGCGACTGGTTGGGCCAGTCCCCCATGTTCCCGTAGACCTTGGTGGCCAGCACCACCTTGTCGCGCCTTCCCCCGCCCTGGCCGAACCAGCGCCCCAGCACCCGCTCGGTCAGGCCCTCGCCCTTCTTCCCGCCGTACACGTTGGCCGTGTCGAAGAAATTGACGCCCACCTCCAGGGCGCGGTCCATGACGCGGAAGGCCTCCTCCTCCGGGGTCAGCCAGGGCCAGTTCATGGTGCCCAGGCAAAGCCGGCTGACCTTCAGCCCGGTGCGTCCCAAACGCGTGTATTCCATGCCTCCTCCTTGAGAATGGCGGCTTCCATGGACGGCCACTTTAACGCCACGCCGGCCGTTTTGCCTCCGTTTTCCCCGCCCGCAAGTCCCGCTTTCTTGCCCACGGCCTCAGGGCGCCACGCCCTTCAAAAAGACGTCCACCTGGTAGTCCACCAGCTCGTTGAGGCCGCTGATGCCCAGGCGGGCCAGGCGGCCCGAACCGTGCAGGGCGTGGATGCCGTGCATGGAGCACCACAGCGAGCGCGTGGCCAGGGGGATGGAGGCGTCGGGCACCTTCCCCTTCAGCAGGCGCCCCAGGGCCTCCTCCACCACGTGGAAGCACCTGCCGATCTCGGCCTGGTACCAGGAAGGGTAGACGAAGCTGGCCGGCCAGTGCCGCTGGAAGATCAGCTCCCAGCGGCGGAAGTGCTTCTGGCCGAAGTCGATGTAGGCCCGCGAGATGTGGCGCACGCTCTCCCTGGGCTCGGCCGGGATGGCGGCCGCGGCGCTCAGCGCCTCGTACATCCGCAGGAAGGTGCGCTGGTTCAGCTTCAGCACCAGGTCGTCCAGGTTGCGGAAGACCATGTAGAGCGTGCCCGAGGTGTAGCCCATCTTGGCCGCGATGCGCCGGGTGCTGAGGGTGTCGATGCCCTCCTCGTCCACGATCTTCTCGGCCGCGTCCAGGGCCATCTCCCGGATCTGGTCCATGCTGTGTTCGCTGCGCCTGCCCATGTTTTCCAACCCGGAGAAGGGGGTGCCACGCGTGGCAAAAAATCGTCGATTATTTCCCGCGTGGATTTTCATTCAAAATCGCCGAAATTGCACCCCCCTTTCTCCGGAATCGGACAGGGCGCGGGGGATCAAAACAACCCCAGGTTGTTGAAGATGTTGAAGCCCAGGGTCAGGCCCAGGTTGCCTCCGCCCTTGGAGAAGCGGTAGGAGACGTCCAGGGGCACGCGGATGCCGCCGGCCACGAAGGTGTGGCCCAGGGCCACGGTGTAGGCCAGGCCTCCCGGCGCCCAGCTGGGGCCGGCGCCGAATTCCCACATCCTTCCGTCGCGCATGCCCACCAGGTAGGAGGCGCTGGGGATGCACAGGCCCTGGTCCAGGCCGCCCACCATGGGGATGAACTCCATGACGAAGGCGTCGCTGTTGCGCACCGGCCTCCAGTCCCACTCCATCTGCCAGCCGAACAGGGCCATGGCCGGGCTGCTGGCGTTGAGCGAATTGACGTAGGAATCCGCCACCGCGCCGGTCAGGTAGGCCACGCCCACGCGGGGCCCGCCGAAGTCCACGGCGCTGACCGGGGCCTCGTCGTCGGGCGTGGCCGTGGGCCGGGGCCGGCGGACCCGCGAGGCATAGGGCGCCGCGGGAGCGTAAGCCGGCGGTGGCGGCGGCACCGGAGCGCCGTATTCAGGATAATCCCGCGGCGCGAACTGTCCCTGCGCGCGGACCAGGCAGGGCAGGGCGAGGAGGAGCGGCAGCAGGCTCAACAAGGCGATCCGTATCGGTTTCATGGAATCCTCCAAAGTGGAATTGAACATTGTTCAATTGAAGCGCGCACCTGTCCCATCAACGCCTGAAACCACCTCCCTTCAGCCGTGCTTTCAGCCCTGCCCGCGGGCCTCCAGCTCCCTTTCCACCCAGGCCAGGCTGGCCTGGGGGTGTTGCAGGAAGATGTACTCCGCGTGGTAGCCTTGCGCGACCTGGTCGAAGGTGCTGCTTGCCCCGGCGGCTTCGAAGACGCGCCGGCTCAGGGACGGCAGCACCAGCTGGTCGCGGCCTCCCACCAAAAAGGAGGCCGGCTCCCTCAGGCGGGCCGCCAGGTCCTCCCCGCGGGGCTTGCGGGCCAGGGGATTGGCCCAGCGGAAGAAGGGGTTGGAGCCCCCCTTCAGGCGCAGCCCCAGGGCCGGCCAGTGCGTGAACATGGTCAGGCTCTGGCGCAGGGGGCCCAGGGTCATCAGCACGTCCTCCAGGCGCGTGGGGCAGGAGACCAGCAGCAGGCGGTTTGCCAGGCCGGGCCACTGGGCCGCGGCCCGCAGGGCGATGTACGAGCCCATGGAAAAACCCGCCACCACGCGCTCGCGGTAGCGCGGCCGGGCCCAGTCCAGCGCGGCGCGCAGGTCCAGGGGCTCGCGGTTGCCGAAGCCGTAGCGGCCCCGGCTGGCCCCGGTGCCGCGGAAGTCCAGGCAGAGCACGTCGCCGAAAGGCCGCAGCATCGCGCTGACGCGGCGCATGGGGCCCGTGTCCTTGTGCTGGGCGAAGCCCGGGCAGACCACCACCAGGCGCCCGCGCGCCCCCGGCCGCGAGGCCGGCAGCAGCCGGCCCGCCAGGCGGACCCCGTCCCCGCTTTCAAAGGCGAGGATCTCCCCGCCCACAAAATCCTGCCGCATGGCTTCCTCCTTTTCCGCTCAGGCCCCGGGAAGGGCCGCCTGATTTTCCACCCCCATCAACCCCAGCGCCAGCTCCTTCACCTTCTTCAGGTCCACCTTGCCGCTGCCCAGGCTGGGGATGGCGTCGACGCGGTGGATGGCGTCCTTCTTGGGGATCCACAGCTTGGGCAGGGCGCCCCGGTTGAGGCGGTCCCACAGCTCCTCGGCGCCCAGGGCAGGGTGGGTGTGCAGGGCCACCAGGCGCTCGCCCTTGCGCTCGTCCGGCAGCGACGCCACCACGCAGGCGGCCTCCTCGCCCAGGTGCTCCCGCAGGGCCTCCTCCACCTTCAGGTGCGGCACCATCTCGCCGCCGATCTTGCTGAAGCGCGAAAGCCGGTCGGTCAGGTGGAGGAAGCCCTCCTCGTCCACCCGCCGCGCGCCCAGCTCCCTCCTGGAACGCAGCTCGGCCAGGGGACCGAACCAGGAATGGGCGCCGGTTTTCCTCAGTGCCGAAAGGCTGAGGGCCTGGTGGTTCTGGCTGACCCGGAAAGGGTTGGCCGGCGGGGTGTCGTTCCCTTCCCCGTAATAGAGGTCAAAGGACTTCTCAACCAGCAGGCGGGCGTGGCCGATCCAGCCCTGCCGGCGCACCTCATCGTCCAGGGTGACGCTGCTGAAGTTGGCGCAACCCTGGAAGTCCTTGAAGTTGCCGGCTCCGTAGATCCCCAGGTTGAAACCCGGGGTTCCGGCCTGGCAAAGGAAGGCCCCGGCTCCGTACAGGAATCCGTCCTTTGGGTCGTATCCAAAAACCGGCGTGTAGGACCGCTTCAGGCCGGGCTTGGATCCTTCCTGGGTGGGGACCGATGCCATCACCCGGACCGCCTGGACCTGGGCCAGGATCAAGGCCACGGAAAGGGCTGGGATCTTTTTCATGGGCGCTCCTGAAGCAGCAGTTATTAATCGTCGATTTTTTTGTGCGCCCGGCTTTTCCTTTTTCGTCCGCCAACACGGGAATAATAATCGATGATTAATTATAAGTCAAGAAAAATTAATCGATGATTATAAAATGGCCATGATATCCTTTAAAATCAATTGTTTTCAGTCGCGCTTTTCAGGTCACCGAATGACCGCCACTTTAAGGACCTTGTCCTTGCCCTGCGTTCTCAACACCATGAAGTAGACCCCGGCGGCGTAGGGCCGGCCGGCGAGGTTCCACGACAGCCGGCTGCTTCCCATCGGCGCGGTCCAGTTGGCCACCAGCTCTCCGGCCTGGTCGAAAACCCGGGCTTCCACTGGCTGAGCCGAAGCGCCGGAAAGGAAGACCGTCACCTGGCCGTCCCCGGGCCGGGCCGGGTTGGGCACCGCCTTGGCGCCCCGCAGGGGGTCGCTGGAGAGGTCCAGCACGCTGACCGCCTGATCCAGCATGCTGGGCTGGGCGCCGGGTTCCTGGCGCAGGACCTTCACCAGGTAGGTGCCGCTCTGCACGGGCTGGCCCTGGTCGTTGAGACCGTCCCAGGTGACGCTGTCCTTGGGGTCGGTGCCGAAGCGGATGGCCAGCCCCGAAGCGGACGCGGGCCCGGCCTGGGCCCCGCCGGCCCCCACCACCAGCGTGGTGCCGGAAAGTTCCAGCACCGAACCGGACTGCCCGTTCTGGGCCGGGCTGTCGAAGTGCCGCACCAGTTCCCCGGCGCTGTTGTAGATTTCCACCTGCACGCTCTCGGGCTGGCGGATGACCGACACCTGGGCCGTGTAGGTGGAGACGTGGCCGAAGGGATCGCGGCTCTGCATCACCACGTTGTAGGTGCCGCTGGCCACGTACTGCCCCGAGGCGTCGACCCCGGTCCAGGGCTCGGTGGCCTGGGGGCCCTGGATGAGCAGGAGGTCTTGCCCGCCCGTGTCCGGGATGAACCCGGTCCCTTGGGACTGCAGGCCGGTGGGCTCCTGGTACAGGCCCAGGTCCTGGACCAGCACGGCCACCAGTTCGCCGGCGCTGTTGTACACGCTCAGGCTCACCTGGAAGGGCGGCTGGGGCGTGGGCGAGGGGCTGGCCGTGAAGGTGGACGTGGCCGTCGGCGTGGCCGTGAAGGTCCGCGTCACCGTGGGGCTGGCCGTGGGCGTGGCCGTGGGGGTCGCCGTGGCCGAGGCCGTGGGCGTTTCGGTCACCGTCCTGGTGGGCGTCCCCGTCGGCGTGGCCGTGAAGGTGGCGGTGTCCGTGGCCGTGGGTGTCGCCGACTCCGTGGGGGTGAAGGTCACCGTCAGGGTCGGGGTGCCCGAAAGGGTGGGCGTGGCCGTGAAGCTGTCCGTGGAAGTCGCCGTGGCCGATTCCGTGGCCGTGGGCGTGGCCGTGGGCGAATCCGTGAAGGTCACCGTGGCGGTGAAGCTGTCCGTGGCCGTGGAGCTGGGGGTGGCCGTGGGCGTGCCCGTGAAGCTGGGCGTGGGGCTGAAGGTCTCGGTCTGGGTGGCCGTGGGGGTGGCCGTGGGCGTGGCGCTGGGCGAATCCGTCGGCGTGGCCGTCGGCGTCGGCGAGGCCGACGCCGGGGCCGTCGG
>JAJYGY010000057.1 GCA_021790555.1 bacterium | reverse complement strand
CTGGGCCGTGTGGAAGGCCTATGGCAAGGCCTAGGCGGTCCGGTTAAATTTAAGCTTGAAAATCCCCTGGTTGTGCTTAAAATAAGGGAGTGGGTTTAACGGACCTCTTTTATCCCTTAATTTAATCGTTTTAATTATTTATCTTCCCTTTGGGGGGCCCATGCAATACGGCGCGTTCGACAAGAAGAACAGGGAGTACGTCATCCGCAGGCCGGACACGCCCCTGCCCTGGATCAACTACCTGGGCACCGGCGAATACTGCGCCATGATCTCCAATACGGCCGGCGGCTACAGCTTCTACAAGGACGCCTCGCAGCGCCGCCTGCTGCGCTACCGCTACAACAACATCCCCCTGGACTCCAACGGCCGCTACGTCTACCTGCGCGACGACGCCAGCGGGGAGGTCTGGTCCACCACCTGGCAGCCCACCCGGCAGGACCCGCGGCGCTACAAGTACGAGTGCCGCCACGGGCTCAGCTACACCGTCATCTCCAGCGAGTACGCGGGCGTGTCCACCCGCTCCACCTACTTCGTGCCCGAGGGCGAGACCCTGGAGGTCTGGCGGGTCGAGATCAGCAACAAGACCCGGCGGCCCCGGCGGCTGACGGCCGTGTCGCTGGCCGAGTTCTGCCTCTGGGACGCGCTCAACGACATGACCGACTTCCAGTACAACCTCAACATCGCCGAGTGCGAGGTCGACCGAAGGACCAACACCCTGTACCACCTCTCCCGCTACCGGGTCTACGGGGACCATTACGCCTTCTTCTCCTGCAGCGGCAAGATGAGCAGCTTCGACACCGAGCGCTTCGAGTTCCTGGGCGGCCCCTACGGAAGCCTGGAGAGGCCCGGCAACGTGGCCCGCGGGCGGGGCAGCAACACCCTGGCCTCGGACTGGGCCCCGGTGGGCAGCCACTACGTCAAGCTGAACCTCAAGCCCGGCGAGACCCGGACCCTGGTCTTCGTGCTGGGCTTCGGCCAGAAGCGGGGCGACCAGGAGAAGGCCATCGCCCGCTACAAGGACCCGGCCCAGGTGGAGGCGGCCCTGGCCCGGCTGAAGGACACCTGGCAGGCCAACCTTTCGCGCTACCAGTGCGAGACCCCGGACGAGGACCTCAACCTGATGGTCAACGTGTGGAACCAGTACCAGTGCCGCACCACCTTCAACTGGAGCCGTTCGGCCAGCTATTTCGAATCCGGCATCGGCCGGGGCATGGGCTTCCGGGACAGCAACCAGGACACCATGGGCTTCGTCTACCAGATCCCGGAAAAGGTGCGCCAGAGGCTGCTGGACCTGGCCTCCACCCAGTTCGCCGACGGCTCGGCCCGCCACCAGTATTCGCCCCTGACCAAGAAGGGCAACGGCTTCGGCTTCTCCGACGACCACCTCTGGCTGGTGCTGGCCACGGCGGCCTACGTGCGCGAGACGGGCGACGCCGACTTCCTGGGGGAGAAGGTTCCCTTCGACGACGGGTCCTCGGCCAAGCTCTACGAGCACTTGATGCGGGCCCTGCAGTACAGCTGGGACAACCGGGGCCCCCACGGCCTGCCCAAGATCTTCCGCGCGGACTGGAACGACTGCATGAACCTGGACCAGGGCCTGGTGGAGGCGGGGCGGATGAAGGAATCCCGCTCCGAGAGCGTGATGGTGGCCCAGATGTTCGTCAAGGCCTGCGGGGACATGGCCGAACTGGCCTCGCATTCGGGCCGGCCGCTGGAGGTCGACCATTACCGCGAGTGGGCGGCCGAGATGGCGCGGGCCATCGAGAAGGCCGCCTGGGACGGGGAATGGTACACGCGGGCCTTCACCGAGGAGGGTGAGCCGGTGGGGTCGAAGTCCTGCCGCGAGGGCTCGGTGATCCACCTCAATTCGCAGAGCTGGGCCGTGTTCTCGGGGGCCGCGCCCCTGGAAAGGGGGCGCCGGGCCATGGACAGCGTGGAGGAGAGGCTGGCCACGCCCCACGGCATCCTGCTCAACGCCCCGGCCTACCGCAAGTACGACCCCAGGCTGGGCGCCATCACCCTGTTCCCCCCGGGGCTGAAGGAAAACGGGGCCATCTTCTGCCACCCCAACCCCTGGGCGGTCATCGCCGAGACCCTGCTGGGCCGGGGCGACCGGGCCATGCGCTACTACAAGGCCATCCTGCCGGCGGCCAAGAACAAGAAGGCCGACCTGCACCGCACCGAACCCTACGTCTACGCCCAGATGGTGGCGGGCAGGGAAAGCCCCAAGTTCGGCCAGGCCAAGAACAGCTGGCTGACCGGCACGGCGGCCTGGAACTTCATCGCCGTGTCGCAGTACATCCTGGGGGTGCGGGCCGAATTCAAGGGCCTGCGGGTGGACCCCTGCGTGCCCAAGAAGTGGAAGGAGTTCCGCGTCACCCGGGTCTTCCGGGGGGCCGAGTACCGCATCCGGGTGAAGAACCCCTCGGGCGTCAGCAAGGGGGTGTCCCGCATGCTGGTCGACGGCAGGGAGGTGGCGGGGAACCTGGCTCCCGTCTTCCCCGGGGGCGTCCACGAGGTGGAGGTGCTGATGGGGCCGGTGGGGGCTTGATTTCACCCCCCGGCAAGGGTATGATTTTACCGCGTTCGCGCCGCTGAGGCGAGATGACACGAATAGCCGCATGGGTATTCGTGTTTTTTTGTACGCCGGTATCGTGACCCTGACTGGACAGGAGTTGGATTTGTGGAGAGCCCTGGGCGGGCTGGCGGGCCGTTTCCTCTTTTCCGTTCTGCTGTGGCCGGTGGCCGGCTGCCTGGTGTGGACCCTGGCCCTGCAGATGGCCGGGCTCCCCTGGGGCGACCGGCGCCTGCTGTTTTTCGCCGGCGGGGCCCTCTCTTACCTGGCCCTGCAGATCTTCCTTTGGAGGCCCATCTTCCTCTACGTCATGGGACATGAGCTGACGCACGCCCTGGCGGCCCTGCTGCACGGCGGCAAGGCGGACGACCTGCGGGTTTCCAGCCGGGGCGGGGCCGTGAAGGTCAACAAGAGCACGTTCCTGGTCAACCTGGCCCCCTATTTTTTCCCCATCTACACCTTTGGAGTGGTGCTGCTCTACTACGTGGTCGACCCCAAGTTCATGCCCGCCGTGCTTTTCCTGCTGGGATTCACCCTGGCCTTCCACCTGGCCCTGACGGCCTATTCCCTGAGGGAACACCAGAGCGACATCGCAGAGGTGGGCTGGCTTTTCGCCGTCCCCTTCATCGTTTCGGTCAACTGCCTGGTGATCGCCTTCGTGGTCGGCCTGTGCCTGCCGGAAAGCCCGCGTTTTTTGCAGTACCTGAAGGAGTCCGCGGGGACCCTTTCGGGATTTTCGCAATGGATCGCCTCCCTTTTCTCCCACCGCGCTTAAGGAGGGCCCCCCAAGGTGCCCGTCAAAACCTTCGTTCTTGATACGAACGTCATGGTGCACAATCCGCAGGCCGTCTTTTCGTTCGCCGACAACAAGGTCGTCATCCCCATCGCCGTCATCGAGGAGCTGGACAACTTCAAGAAGGCCCAGGACGAACGCGGCCGCAACGCCCGCCAGTTCTCCCGCCTGCTGGACGGACTGCGCTCCAAGGGCATGCTTTCCGAGGGGGTGAAGCTGGACAACGGCGGAATCCTCAAGGTGGAGCTTTCCATCAACGGCCCCCTGCCCGAGGGCCTGCAGACCGAGAAGGTCGACAACACCATCCTGCGCGTGGCCCTTTCCCTGAAGAAGAAGGGCGAGGAGGTGCGCTTCATCTCCAAGGACCTCAACGCCCGCATCAAGGCCGTGGCCCTGGGGATCGAGGCCGAGGACTACGAGACCAACAAGGTCAACATCGACGAGCTTTACGCCGGATGGATCGAGGCCAAGGTGAGCAAGGCCATGGTGGACGCCTTCTACAAGGAAAAGCGCCTGAAGTGGGACGAGTCCCTTTTCGGCACGCCCGCCTTCACCAACCAGTTCGTCTGGCTGCGCAACCAGGACAGCCCCAACCAGAGCGCCCTGGGCAAGGTGAACGCCGTCCACGAGATCGTGCCCCTGGTCTTCTCCGAGACCGACGCCTGGGGCGTGCGGGCCCTCAACATGGAGCAGAAGTTCGCCATGGAACTGCTGCTTTCCGACGCCATCAGCCTGGTCACCCTGGTGGGGCCCGCCGGCACGGGCAAGACCCTGCTGGCCCTGGCCGCCGGGCTGCAGCGCACCGTGGAGGACAAGGTCTTCCGCAAGATCCTGGTCAGCCGCCCGGTGGTGCCCCTGGGCAAGGACATCGGCTTCCTGCCGGGCACCAAGGACGAGAAGCTGAAGCACTGGATGCAGCCCATCTACGACAACCTGGAATACCTGACCGACTCCGGCGACGGGGAGGAAAGCGACGACCAGGTGCAGTACCTCATGGACAGCAAGAAGCTGGAGCTGGAGGCCGTCACCTACATCCGCGGCCGCTCCATCCCCCGCCAGTTCCTGGTGGTGGACGAGGCCCAGAACCTGACCCCCCACGAGGTGAAGACCATCGTCAGCCGGGCCGGCGAGGGCACCAAGGTCATCCTGACGGGCGATCCCTACCAGATCGACAACCCCTACCTGGATTCCGAATCCAACGGGCTGGCCTACCTGGTGGAGAAGTTCAAGGGCCAGGAGACCTTCGGGCACGTGACCCTGCACAAGTCCGAAAGGTCGAAGCTGGCCGCCCTGGCGGCCGAACTGCTCTGACCCCGGCGAAAACGAGGTTCCTTTGGAAGCCCCCCGACCCCACAAAAAGATCCTGGTGCTCCGCTTCGGCTCGCTGGGCGACGTGGTGCTGGCCACCGCGGTCCTGCGCGCGCTGAGGCGGATCTACCCCGGCGCCAAGATCCACGCCGGCGTGAAACAGGCCTACGCCTCGCTGCTGGTGGGGCATCCCTGCGTGGACGAGCTGCTGGTGCTCGACACCAAGAGCGAGCACCGGGGGTTTTCCGGGCTTTGGAGCTACCTGCTGCGGGCCCGCGACCTGCGCTTCGACCTGGTGGTGGACCTGCATTCCAACGCCCGCAGCCGCCTGGTGTCGTTCCTTTCCGGGGCCCGGGTCCTGCGGGCCCGCAAGCACTGGCTGCGGCGGCAGCTGCTGGTCTGGTTCAAGCGGCGGCCCTCGCCGCCCCTGCCCGGGGTGGCCCGGCGCTACCTGGAGGCCCTGCGGCCCCTGGCCCCGGGCGGCTTCGCGCCGGGGGATGAAACACCGGAACTGCGCGTGCCCGCCCTGGACGAGGCCTGGGCGCGGCGCTTCCTGAAGGAGCAGGGGCTGCGCGGCGGGGAGACGCTGGTGGGCGTCAACCCCGGGGCCGCCTGGCCCACCAAGCGCTGGAACGGCCGCGGTTTCGCCGCCGTGCTGGACGCGCTGGCCGCGCGCGGCGGGGTGCGGTTCCTGCTCATCGGCGACCGCCATGACGTCTTCGCCTGCGAGGAGGCCGTGGCCCGCGCCCGCAGGGCCGCCCCCCTGTGCATCCAGACGGCCGGCGAGACCAGCGTGGGGCAGATGGCGGCCCTGCTGAAGCATTGCCGCCTGCTGCTGACCAACGATTCGGGGCCCATGCACGTGGCCGTGGGCCTGGGCGTGCCGGTGGTGGCCCTGTTCGGGCCCACGGTGAGGGAATTCGGCTTCGCGCCGCTGGGGCCCCGCGACCGGGTGGTGGAAAGGAACCTTTCCTGCCGGCCCTGCAGCCTGCACGGGGGCGAGCGCTGCCCCATCGGCACGCACGAGTGCATGGAAGGCATCACCCCGGAGGCCGTCCTGAAGGAGGCGCTGGCCGTGCTGGGCGCGCGCCGCGGGAGGTCCGGGGGCTGAACCCCGGGAGCTGTCCGAGGATCTGGAGGGCGCCTTGCCCAAACCGCTGTTGTCCATCCTGGTGGCCGCCAAGGACGAGGAGTCCAGGCTGCCCGCGCTGTTCGACTCGCTGCGCCACCTCAAGATCCCCCACGAGGTGGTGCTGCTGGATTCGGGCAGCTCGGATTCCACTTTTTCCCTGGCCCGCCGGCGCGGGGCGCGGGCCCGCAGGGTGGCCTGGCGGGGCTATTCGGCCACCAAGAACGCGGGGATCGCTCTGTGCCGCGCGCAGTGGGTCCTCAGCCTGGACGCCGACGAGGCTCTCACCCCGGAACTGGCCTCCTCGGTGGAGGCAGCCCTGGGGGCGGGCGAATTCCGGGCCTACCGGCTGTGCCGCCTCAACCACTTCCTGGGCAGGGCCATGCGCCACGGCGGCTGGTACCCCGACTGGCAGTCCCGCCTTTTCCGCAGGGGAGCGGCGCGCTTCGACGGCCGGCGGGTGCACGAGGCCCTGGACGCGGGCTCCGCCCCGGTCGGCAGGCTGAAGGGCGACCTGCTCCACTTCAGCTACAGCGACATCCGCGGCTACTTCGAGAGGCTCAACCGCTACACCAGCCTGCAGGCCGAGGAGCTTCTGGAGAGCCGGGGGGCCCGGCCCTGGGCGGCGGCGGCGCGCATGCTGGCTGATCCTCCCCTGGTGATGCTGAAGATGGTGGCGCTGAAGCGTGGCTTCCTGGACGGGGCCCACGGCTGGGTGCTGGCGGCTCTTTCCGCCTCGGCGGCCTTCTGGAAGCACGCCAAGTGGTGGCAGAGGTCCTGGGAGGCAAGGGGCGGCCGGCCCGGCGAACCCTGGGTTTTCGCCAGGGAGCCCAGGGATTGAGCCCCCGGTGCTGAGGGCCGAGCGGTGAACAACCTGGTCTCCAAAATCCTGGTGGTGGCGCCGGAAGGGGTGGCCGATTCGCTGCTGTTCCTGCCGGCGGTGGCGGCCATCCGCAGGCATTTCGTGCCGGCCGAGCTGCACCTGCTGGCCGAGGCCGGCATCTGCGCCCTGCACGAGTCCCACCCCCTCTTCGAGGCGAGGCTGGCCTGGCCGGGGGGGCCTCCCTGGCGGCGGGCCGGTTTTTTCCGCGCCCTGCGCGCCCAGTCCTTCGACCTGGCCCTGTTGTTCCGGCCCGGGCCGGGGCCGCGCTGGGGGGCGGTGCTCGCCGGCGCGAGGGAGCGCGTGGGCCGCGCCGGCTTTCCGGGAAGGCTCCTGCTGACCCAGGCCCTGCCCCCGGACGCGGCCGGGCCCGGAACCCACCGCGGCCAGGCCTTCCTGGAATTCGCCTCGGCCCTGGGGGCCCGGGCCGGGGCCGCGGACCTTGCGTCCGGGCTGGCCCTGACCCAGGCCGGAGCCGAGGAGCAGGCCCGGCTCTTCCGCGAGAACGGCCTGAGGGAGGACGCCGCCCTGGTGGCCCTGTGCCCCTCGGCCGCGGACCGGCCCTCGCGTTGCTGGCCCATCCCGTCCTTCGCCCGCCTGGCCGGCCTGCTTTCGGAGAGGCGCTTCCAGGTGGCCCTTTTCGGCCCGCCTTCGGAAAAGCGCGCCCGGGAGGTGACGGCCCGC
>JAJYGY010000192.1 GCA_021790555.1 bacterium | reverse complement strand
CCGATCTGCCTGCAGCAGGTGCCCCGCCACCCTGGCCCCGGCCGTCTCGGCCAGGAGGGCCAGCTCCCCGAGAGATTCCAGGGATTCCTCCTCGCCTCCGGGCGGCACCAGCCCCAGCAGCAGGGCCTTTTCGGCGGGCTTTTCAGCGCTTCTTGGCACGCGCCTTCCAAAGCAGCGCAAGGTAAACCCCGGAGGTCAGGGCCGAGATCCACAGGGCCTTGGGGCTGTTGAGTATGTTCATCATCGAGCCCATGTCGATGCCGGCGGCCATCTGGCTTCCGGCGTCCAGGCCCAGCTTGGAAAGCGAGGAGCCCGAGGTGGCCGAGGCGTGGTGCGAGCGGAACAGCGAATAGACGGCCGGAACCAGCGACCCGATGAAGGAGACGATGGCGATGGTGAGGTTCATGGGGCTGGGGTTGAGGATCAGCCCCAGCATGCCCCTCTTCTTGTCGATCTTGTCTCCCTTCAGGCGCACCTTCACCGGGCTGTTCTTGAACTGCATGGAAAGCGAGGCCACCGTGCGGAACTTCTCGGCCCGGGCGTCGCCCGGGTTCTCGTTGAGGCGCTTCTGGTAGCGCGAGATGGCCAGGTGCACCTGGCCCCTCCGGGCCAGGTTGGCGATCCACATCTGGTGGGCCAGGTCGTTGGAGTCGTCCATCTCCAGGCTCTTCTGGAAGGCCTGGGCCGCCTCCTCGCCCAGCCGTTCGTCCCCGCGCGCGGCCGAAAGCTTGTCCAGCGCGAAGCCCAGCTTGTACCACAGGCCCGCCTGGTCCGCCGCGGGAATGGGCAGGGCCAGGGCCTTGCGCCACTGGCTGGAGGCCTCGGCCCAGTTTTCGGCCAGCCTGGCCGATTCGGCCTTTTCCAAAAAGAACGCGGCGGCCTGGCCGGGGTCCGCCTCGGCGCCGCACTGCAGGCAGAAGCGGTCCGACAGGGCCATCATGGCCCCGCATTTTTTGCACTGGATTCCAGCCATGGCGACTCCTTTTCCGAATGGTCCCGGTCCGCCTCCCGCGCCCCCCGCCCGGCGCGGGCGCTTCCCTCTTCCACGGCGGGCACGTCCCGCCCCTTCAGCGGCCTTTCTTCCCTTCCAACAGCAGGCGCAGGGCCCGCGCCAGGTCTCCCTTCCTCCCGAACCCCCCGGGTTTGGTGGCGACCCATCCCCCGGACCCGCTCCCTCCCGCGCTGCGGCCGTAGGGGATTCCCGGCAGGAGCTCGCCCGCCACCCACAGCCCGGTCCACCCCGCCCTTTCGCAGTAGGCCTCGGCCGTGTGGCCGCCCGTCAGCAGCAGCGCCCAGCCGTCGCGGCGCAGGCGGAAGGCCCTTTCCACCAGGGCCGACACCGCGGCCCGGCCCAGGCTCTGCGGGCTCCACCCCCGCGCCGCGGCCAGGCGCAGGGCCTCCCAGGCCTCCTCGCGGCGCTTCAGGGTGGAGAGCAGGGCCACCCGGCCCCCGGGGGCGACGGCGACCGGGCGGGTCCGGCGGGGCCCCAGGTAATCGCCCTTCCGCAGGGCCAGCCAGGTCCCCAGGCCCTGGCGTTCGGCCTCGGCAAGCTGGTCCAGGCTGGTCTGGCTGATGCTTCCGGCGGCCACCACCACGCCGGAGCCGGGCCCCGGCCGGGGCGCCCCCGGCCGGCCGCCGGCGAGTTCGCGGGCCAGCGCCTGGGCCAGGCCCGAGGCCCCTGCCCAGGCCCGGCAGCCCAGGGCCAGTCCGGCCCGTGCGATGCAGGCCAGGTGGCCCTCCTCGGCCGCGTCGAAGGTGAAAAAGCGCAGCCGGGGGCTCCGCCGCCGCCGCTCCTGGATCGTCCTGGCCAGGGCCCGTGGACCCGCCTGCACCAGGGAAAGGCGGACGTGCCAGGACCAGGCGCCGTCCAGGATCCGGTCGACGCGGTGGGTCGTGGCCGGGCTCAGGGGGTCGCGGGCGTATTCGCTGCGGTCCAGCCGGACCCCGCCCACCCAATGCGCCCCACCCAGGGTCAGGCGACCCTGGGCCGGATAGGCCGGCACCACGAAGACCATCCCCGCGCCGGTGGAGGCCAGCAGGCCCTCGGCCTGGGCTTCAGGCCTGCCGCGCAGGGTGGAATCCATCTTCTGATAAAAATGGGCGGCTTGAAAGCCGCAACCTCGCATGGCCCGCCAGGCCCCGGCCGTGGCCCGCAGCACCCCCGGCCCGTCGAGGAACCGCGACCGCGAGTTCAACACCAGGACCCCGGGGCTCGGGTCGGGAAGCCCCAGCCCGGTGGACGAAAAGGCCGTCCAGCCCAGCTCCCCGAAATGGCCCGCGGCGTCGTTGGCCCCGGTGAAATCGTCCGCCACGATCCCCACCCGCGCGGGGCCGTTCTCCAGTTGAGGTCCCGGAAGTGGTAGAAGGCCACGATTTCGTAGCCCTGGAAGTAATGGAAGTAGGAGAACTCGAAGCCGAACAGCGGAAGGTTGTCGATGTGGGCGTTGATCATGTAGGGGATTTCGGCGGAATTGACGCTGGTGTCCGGAAAGGCCGGGGTGAGGTACTCCATCCTCAGGCCCGTCCTCCAGTTGAAGAAGCCCAGGGGCACGGTGAAGGGAAACTGCAGCCCGTAGAACAGCAGGTTGGGCGCGGTCTCCACCGGGACGTTCAGGCCGGGGTCCACCAGCTTGGGGAAAAGGTCGGTGAAGTTGCCGCCCGGGCTGATATGGCGGAGGGTCAGGGCCCAGTTGGGCGGAAACAGGCGCACCAGGTCGTTGGCGAAATCCCCGCGCATCAGCCCGGCGTGGATGGCGGCGCCCCGCCACAGCCACTTGCTGGCGACGATGAAGGGGCCGCCCAGCGTGGTGAAGCTGCTGTTGCCCGAGGAGCTGGCCCCCACGCTCTGGCTGCTTCCGTTGGTGGGCTGGCTCAGGCTGAGAAGGGCCACGGTGTACATCCCGACGCCCAGGGTGGGGGTGAACTCGGTGTTGGGGAAGAAGGAATACTTGAGGATGGCAGTGGCCGTGCCGATGCGGATGGGCTGGAAGACGCCGGTGCGGGTTCGCCCGAGGCTGGGGGCGTCGAAGGTCTCGTAGAGCGAGCCGATGTAGTAGGAGAACATCCCGTTCAGGTTCAGCCCGGTGTCGCGGTTCTTGTGGTTGGAGAAGGCCGTGGGCATCAGCAGGAGGCCGGTCTTGTCCACCGGCTTGGGCAGGGGCAGGGCGGAAAGCTCGGCCGCGTCCGAACTGTTGCCGGCGTGGTCCACGGCGAAGACCTGGTAGAGCAGGACGCGCTTGTCGTCCAGGCCGGCGCTGACGTAGTCGGTGTAGGCCGAGAAGGAAACCGGCCGGGGGCCGATCAGGTCCCAGGCCGCCCCAGGGTCGGCCAGGGGGCGCCGCCGGATGTAGTACTCGGAAACCGGCGAGGTGCCCGGGCTGGAGGGTTCCCAGGAAAGCAGCACCGCGCCCTCCTCGGCGCGGGCCGTGAACATGCCGGGCTCGGTGGGGGGCAGGGTGCCGGTTGCCTTGGCCGAGACGGTGGCGCTGAAGTCCGAGGCGCGGGCCTTGGAATCCACCGAGCGGACCCTGTAGAAATAGGCCGTGTGGGTGTCGGGCACGAGGTCCGCCAGGCTGGTGGCGGTGAGGGATTTCAGGGCCGTGGAGGTTTCCGAAAGCAGCCCCGTCACCGAGGGGGCGCGGAAGACCTGGTAGTAGGAGACCGGGTCGACCCGGACGTCCGAGGGCTGCCAGTCCAGCAGCACGTCGAACTGGCCTCCCCGGGCCGTCAACCCGGCGGGGGCGGCCGGGGCCAGCTGCGAGGAGGGGAGGTGGGCCAGGTCCACGGCGACCTGGTTGGAGGGCGCGCTGGTATTGCCCTTGGCGTCGAAGGCCTGGACCCGGTAGCGGTAGACCTTGCCCAGCTCCACGCTCCGGTCGTCGAAGCCCAGGTCCGAGGCCGGCAGCTTGTCGGCCGGCCCCAGCACGGTGGGCGTGACTCCCTGGCCTTCGCCGCGGTAGATCCGGTAACCGCCCAGCAGGAACATGGTCGGCTCGGCGGCCCGCCAGCCCAGGTGCACCACCGGTTTCTCCTGCCCCCTGGAAAGGGTCTCGAAGGAGAAATAGCCGGTGAGGGCCGAGGGGGCTTGGGGCGGCGTTTCAGCCGCCGCACCGCCCGCCCAGGCCGGCCCCGTGGCCAGCAGCCACAGGCAGGCAAATAATCGCATCCGCGCGCTCAGGCCCATGTGGAAAGCTCATCCCGTCGTGTGGTTGGGGGCGCCGCCCTCCAGGCGGCCCAGGATGCGCTCACCTTCGGCGGCGTCCAGGACGGTCCAGGCGCCGTCCTCTTCCTCGTAATAATGGACTTCCACGTGCCGGATGTCGAACCAGAGTCCGTGCACCTTCAGTCGGCCCTCGGCGATCGCCCTGGACACGCAGGGATAGCCCTTGAGGTGCCCGATCTGGGCCAGCACGTTGCGGCGCGAGGCCTCGTTGACGTCCATGCCCTCGCCCGGGCCGGTGGCCCCCATCTCAAGCCAGGATTTCAGGGCCCCATCGGGGAGGGCGGCGTGCCCCTGGCAGTGGGCCCGCATGGCGCCGCAGTCGCTGTGGCCGCAGACGATCACGTCGCGCACCTTCAGGACGTCCACGGCGTAGTCCACGGCCGCGGCCGTGCCCGTGCCGCCGGGATGCCCGGCGGGCGGGACCAGGTTGCCCACGTTGCGCATCACGAAGAGGTCGCCCGGGTCGGTGGAGGCGAAGACGTTGACGGCCACGCGGCTGTCGGAACAGGCGATGAAAAGGGCGTCGGGCTTCTGGCCCAGGGCCAGCCGGCTGAAGGTTTCGGCCCAGCCCTCCCGGCGCGAGGCGCGGAAGTCCAGGATCCCTCGGATGAGCTTTTTCATGAGGCCTTTCCGGGCTTGCGGGTGCCCTTGCGCAGAAAATTGGCCAGCAGGTCCTTGCCCGGCCGGGTGAGGATGGATTCCGGATGGAACTGCACGCCCTCCACGTCCAGCACGCGGTGCCGCAGCCCCATGATCTCGCCCTCGCTGGTCCAGGCGGAGACCACCAGGTCCTTGGGCAGGCTCTTCCTTTCCACCAGCAGCGAGTGGTAGCGGGTGGCGTCGAAGGGGTTCTCCAGCCCCTGGAAGACCCCCTTGCCGTCGTGCAGGATGGGCGAGGTCTTTCCGTGCATCAGCCGGTCGGCCCGCACCACCCGGCCTCCGTAGACCTGGCCCAGGCACTGGTGGCCCAGGCACACGCCCAGCACCGGGATCCTGCCGCCGAAATGCCGGATGGCCTCCATGGAGATGCCGGCCTCGTTGGGCGAACAGGGCCCGGGCGAAACCACCAGCTTCTCGGGCTTCATCCGCTCCAGGTCCTTGAGCGTCGCCTGGTCGTTGCGCACGACCTTCATGCGGGCGCCCAGTTCCTCGAAATACTGCACCAGGTTGTAGGTGAACGAATCGTAGTTGTCGATCATCAGGATCATGGCCTGCCGCCTTTCTTCAGCTCCCCTTCCGCCAGTTCGACCGCCTTCACCACCGCCCTCAGCTTGTTTTCGGTCTCCTTGAACTCCAGCTCGGGGCGGCTGTCGGCCACGATGCCCGCCGAGGCCTGGGCCGAGACCCGCCTGCCGTCCATCATCAGGGTGCGGATCACCAGGGCCTCGTTGATGTCCCCGGAAAAACTGGCGAAACCCAGGGCGCCCCCGTAGGGGCCCCGCCGGGTGTTTTCCATCTCGTCGATGATCTGCATGGCGCGGATCTTGGGGCTGCCGGCCACGGTGCCCGCCGGAAAGGCGGCCCGCAGCGCGTCGAAGGCGGTGGCGCCCGGCTTCAGCCTTCCCTGGACGTCGCTGACGATGTGCATCACGTGGCTGTAGCGCTCGACCGTCATCAGCTCGGTCACCTTGACGCTGCCGGGCCGCGACACCCTGCCCACGTCGTTGCGGGCGAGGTCCACCAGCTGGATGTGCTCGGCCCGCTCCTTGGGGTCGGCCAGAAGGTCCCTTTCCATGGCCAGGTCGTCCTCGGGTCCGTGGCCCCGCCGGCGGGTCCCGGCGATGGGACGGATGGTGGCCTTGTCGCCCT
The DNA here is from genome assembly GCA_021790555.1 of bacterium. GTDB lineage: Bacteria > Oederibacteriota > JAJYGY01 > JAJYGY01 > JAJYGY01 > JAJYGY01. Next base: position 1,344 of record JAJYGY010000192.1, on the reverse strand, counting down.
CCACCGTCACCAGGATCTCGGGCGAGGCCCCGATCAGCTTCCTGCCCCCCTGCTGGAAGTAGAACATGTAGGGCGAGGGGTTGAGCCGCCGCAGCTGCCGGTAGATCGAAAAACCGGAGGCCTGGGTCTCCTTGGTCAGGCGCCTGCCGTACTGCACCTGGATGACGTCCCCGGCGCGGACGTATTCCTTGCAGCGCTCCACGCCCGCCAGGAACTCCTCCCGGCCCAGGTTGCTGGACCATGGCCCGCCCTGGGCCGCCCTGGCCCGCGCCGGCGCGTCCATCCTGGGCAGGGGGCCCGAGAGCCTCCCCAGGATGCCCCGGATGCGGCCGCAGGCCTCGCGGTAGGCCCGGGCCGCCCCGGCGGGGCCGCGCGACTTCAGGTGGGCCAGGGCGATCACCTTCATCTGGTGCTCCACGTGGTCGAAGGCCACCAGGGTGTCGGTGAGGTAGTGCAGGGTCTCGGGAAAACCCAGGGTGTCCGGGTTCTTGTCGCCGATGGATTCGAAGAAGCGCACGCAGTCGTAGGAGAGGTACCCCACCGCGCCGCCCCAGAAGGGCGGCAGGCCCGGCACGGGCACTCCGCGGTAGCGCTTGAGCAGCCCTTCGATCTCGGCCAGGGGGTCCCTTTCCACCCTGAAAGTCCGCCACGCGGACCCTTCCTTCAGGCGGGCCTCCCTGCCCCGGGTGGCCAGCACCGTCCCCGGGTCGGCCCCCAGGTAGGAGAAGCGGGCCATGCGCTCGCCGCCGACCACGCTTTCGAACAGGAAGCAGTGCTCGCTCTTCAGGCCGCGGGTCAGCTTGGCGAAGGCCGAAACCGGGGTCTCCAGGTCGGCCAGCAGGGGCACCATCACCGGGATGAGGTTCCCCTTGGCGCTCAGTTTTTTGAAGGTCTCAAAATCGGGAAAAAACAAGGCATCCTCCCGCTCGGCGGCCTGGCCGCCTATTTCTTCCTGTAGACTTCCTCGGGGTTGAAGACCAGCCCGCCGGTTTCCCGGGGCTCGCCGCCCGTGACGTCGGTGTAGAAGCAGGAACGGTGGCCGGTGTGGCAGGCGGCGCCCCCCACCTGCTCCACCTTGAACAGCAGCACGTCGGCGTCGCAGTCGAAGGCCGCGCTCTTGACCACCTGCACGTTGCCGGATTCCTCGCCCTTCATCCAGTATTTCTGGCGCGAGCGGCTCCAGAAGTGGGTCTTGCCCGTCTTCATGGTGTCGCGCAGGGAATCCTTGTTCATCCAGGCCACCATCAGGACTTCGTTGTCCTTGGCGTCCTGGATGATGGCCGGGATCAGGCCGTCCTTGTCGAACTTCAGCTTGTCCATCCACTCCTGGCTCATGGCTTCCCC
>JAJYGY010000004.1 GCA_021790555.1 bacterium | reverse complement strand
CTTCTCCACGCAAAGCCAGCTGAACACCGACGACGTGCTTTTCCAGAGCACCACCACCCACAACTTCAGCCTCACCTTCCCCAACAAGCCCTTGAACGACCTCACCATCACCTTCCAGTTCAACGGAAGCACGTCCCTGAACTCGAGCTATTCGCCCAGCGCCACGGACCCCAGCCAGACCAACGTGGTGACCAATTACCAGAACACGTTCACCCCTTCCGTCCTGTCGGTCTACCTGCTGCGCATGACCCGGCCCATCCGTCTGTGGAATTTCTGGCCCTTCTACGGCAGGGAACTGAAGCTGACCCAGGCCATCGAGCTGGACAACAGCGTCAGCCTGCAGATCCAGCAGACCGGCACCCAGGGGGGGCCCAACCTGAACCCGGTGGACGGGAAGCTGCTCACCCTGACCAACGGCGCCAAGTACAACCTGCTGACCAACGTGCAGGGGAACCTTTCGGTGGTGCAGAACTGGTACACCAACGGGGCCGTCTCGGATTCGAACTACTACGCCATCACGGCGCAGCTGGGCCTTTCCGCCAATTTTTAGGCGGCCGGGCGGGTTGAAAGAACGGGGAAAGGCGGGTACATTGAGCCATGCTTAAAAGAATCCTCATCCTTGCCACGCTGGCCCTGGCGCCCCTTCCGGGGCTGGCCGGGGACCCGGGCGCGCCCGCGCTTTCGGCCCCTTCCATCCGCTTCGGAGCCGTGACGCTGGACTGGACCGTGCCGGTGACGGTGACCAGCACCATCACCGGCTACACGATCCTGAAGTCCGTGTCGCAGGCCGGATCCGTCTCCACCATCCCCATTTTCACCGGGACCACGGCCACCTCCTATGTCGACCAGGCCACGGACTGCTCGCCCACGGCCTACGGCTACTCGGTGTTCGCCGACGCCACCAACAGCTCCGGAACGGTGACGGGCGACATTTCGGACACCCTGTGGGCCTACGTGCCCTGCGCGCCGACGGGGCTGGCCGTCTCGGTGAGCGCCACCGGTTTGGTCCTGAGCTGGAGCGCCCCGGGAAGCGGGCAGGTGGCGGCCTACGGGGTGTACCGATCCACGTTCTCGGGATCCGACGCCCTCAACCAGCCGCTCAGCCTGACCGCGGCCACCGCCTTCACGGATTCCGCCCAGGTTTTTGACTCCGGCGGCGCCACCCTCAACGCCGACCGCGACTACGTGGTGGCCGCCGTGGACGCCCTGGGCAACACGGGATTCGCCACCGGGGCGGTGTCCGCGCCCGCCGACCCCTCGGCCCTGGGCAACGGGTCCTCGGTGCAGGTGCCGGGCCTGGACGGCGAGGTTCAGCTTTCGTGGACGAACAGCCTCCCGGCCAACGGGGTCTCCGAGTACGCCGTCTTCCGGTCCACGGCCGGCGTGCCGCCTTCGGTGCCGGTGGCCCTGACCTACAGCCCCGGGGCCTCCACCTCGCTGTTCGACCTGACGGGCTGCGCCGACGGCCTGGGCAACAACTTCTGGGTCGCGGCGGGCCTGGGCGCGGCCGGCTTCGGCACGCCCGTTTTCCTGGGCAGCGGGGTCCCCTATTCCCTGCCGGGGGCCGTGACCTTCACCTCGGCCTCCGCGGCCGGCTATGCCGGGCAGCTGCTGGTGTCGTGGTCGGCGGCCGCTCCCGGCAGCTTCGGCAACGCCGGCTACTACGTGTACGCCAGCCCGGCCACCTCGGCCTTCGTGGCGGACACGGGCGCCGCGGGCTATTCCACCACCCTGGACGTGCCCTGCGGGGCCACCCAGACGGTGTGGGTGCGGGCGGTGGACAACACGGGCTTCAACCTGGGGCCGGTCTCGGTTACGGCCTACGCCTCGGTGCCCTGCCCGCCCTCGCTGGCCGATTCCGGGGTTTCGGTCTCCGGCGGCAGGGTGACGCTGAGCTGGTCGGCGCCCACCAAGGCCCTGCCCCTGACGGGATACCTGGTCTACCGGGCCTCGGCCGCGGGCATGGACCTGTCGCAGGGTGGACAGCCCGAGGCCGTGGTCAACGGAGCCGGCACCCAGTTCTCCTACACCAGCCAGCCCCTCACCCAGGGCGCCACCGCCTTCTACAGCCTGTATTCCGTGGACAGCGCCGGCGCCACCTCGGAGGCCTCCCGCCAGGTCTCGGTGCTGGCCCCGCCCACCCTGGCGGCGCCCGTGGCCGGCCTGGGAAGCGTCAGCCTTTCGTGGGTCAGCGCCACGGCGGTGCCCAATTTCGGGGTGACGGGCTACCAGGTCTTCTACGGCGCCAGCTTCAGCCCCCTCACCCTCAGCGCCTTCACGTCCGGACTCACCCTCAGCCTGACCTGGCTGGGCAACGGTACCCCCTATTACTTCCAGGTCGCCAGCCTGGGAGGGGGTTCGCGGGGCGGCCCCTCGCAGGAGCTTTCGGCCACCCCGGCCCTGCAGGCGCCGCCCTTCACCAGCGTGTCGGACAGCCTGGGGGGCCCCCTGGTGGTCTCCTGGTCGGCCGCCGTCCTGGGCGCGTCCTCCCTGGGAGGCTACACGCTGTGGGGGGGCACCAGCACGGCCACCCTGGCGGTGCTTACCTCCACGGCCGCGCTGGGGGCCACCCTGCAGCCCTTGAGCGTGGTGGCGCAAAGCTGCGGGTGCGGACTCTACACCCTGGGCGTCTCGGTGTCGGACACGGCGGGGAACTTCAGCGCCACCAACGCCCTGGCCGTGACCCTGCCCGCCGTGCCGACCGGGCTTTCGGCAATTCCCGGCAACACCCGCGTGGGACTCTCCTGGGATTCCACGCCCCTGGCCACCCAGTTCCGCGTGTACCGCAGCACCCCGGGCGCGGCCTTCACCAACGCCGGCGACGCGCTGGCGGCCGGGAATTCCTACGTGGACACGCTGGTGCAGAACGGGCAGTCCTACTCCTACGCGGTCACCGCCCAGTACCAGAATTCGGTGGAGAACCTGGAAAGCGGCCTTTCCACGGCGACGGCCTTCCTCAGCCCCACCATCCCGCCGGGTGCCCCGCTGAACGTGCTGCTGACGCCCCTGCCTTCGGCTTCCACGGCCACGGCCGCCGTGGCCTTGACCTTCACGGCCGCGCAGGAAGGCACCTATCCCATCGCCTACTACCAGATCTACCGCAGCGCCTCGGTGGGGGGGCCGGTGCTGGCCGTCCTCACCGACACGGTCCAGGCCGGGCAGCCGGGATATCCCGCGCCGCGGGTCGTCACCGACACCGTGGGGGTGACCTCCGGCAGCTTCGCCTACGCGGTGCAGGCCTTCGACACCTCGGGGACGGCCGGCCCCCTCACCCAGTCCCTCTCGGCGGTGAGCCTGGCCTACGCCCCGCCGGGCACGCCGGCGCCCAACGGCGCCACCTACACCACGGCCGTCAACGGCACGGCCTCGCTGGCCTGGTCTGCCGCCCCGCAGGGCTCCTACCCCGTCAGCGCCTACCTGGTCTACCGCTCGACTTCCGCGGGCGCGGGTTCGTCGGGAACCTTTTTGACCGCCACGGCCGGGCTTGCCTACGCCGACACCGTGCCCCTGCCGCCCAGGGCCTCGCCCCTGTACTACAGCGTCTTCGCGCTGGATTCGCGCGGAAACACCGGGGCGGGCTGGCTTTCCCTGAGCGCCTATATCCCGCTCACCACGACCCCGTCCTCCGCCCCGGACGCCCCGTCCTCCGTCGGTGCCACGCCGGGGGCGGGCCTGGTCCTGCTCACCTGGAACAGCGACCCCTACTACCAGGGGGTGACGGGGTACAACGTCTTCCGGAACGGGGCCTTCCTGGCCTCGGTGGCGGCGCCCGCCTACGCGCCCACGCAGAGCTTCACCGACGCGTCGCTGGTCTACGACACGGCCACGGTTTCGGTCGCGGTAAGCTACACGGTGCAGGCCTACCTGGGCGCCACCTTGAGCGCCCAGACCCCCTCCAACGCGGTCTTCTTCACCCCGCCGGCCCCCCAGGGCCTCACCCTTTCGGCCGGGCCGGACTCGGACGACAACGCCAGCCTGGCCCTGACCCTTTCGTGGTCGGACTGGAACCTGTCCTATCCGGGAAGCGTCAGCGGCTACGAAATCTACAGGTCCACGGCCCCCTCGCCCTCTCCCGGCCCGGCCACCTACCTCGCCCCGGCCGCCGGGGGCTCCTACGTGGACGCGGCGGTGAACACCTCCACGGCGGCCTATTATTACGTGCTGACCTCCATCAGCAATTCGGTGGAAAGCGCGGCGCCCACGGCCCCGGTGTCGGCCGCGGCCCTGCTGGTTCCCGGCGCCCCCCAGGGCCTGGCCGCCGCCGCCCCCCCGGGCGGGGGGCTGCAGCTTTCCTGGACGCCCAATCCCTCGGCCGGAACCGCCTCGTCCTACTCCCTTTACCGGGCCACCTTCGCCTTCGCCCCGCTGACCTCCACGGCCTCCCTGGCGGCCTCCGGCGTCACCACCACGTCCTACCTGGATTCCGGCGCCTCCTCGGCAAGCCCCTACTACTACGCCGTGGTGGGCTTCAACGGCGCCGGGCCCGGCCTGCCGGGATATTTCCAGCCCGCCACCCCTTCGCCCGGGGCGGCCACGGGCCTGGCCGCGGCCGCCGGCTACGACTTCACCGGCATGGTTCCCACGGTTTCCCTTTCCTGGAACGCCCCTTCCGGCAACGGGGCGGCCACGGCCTACCTGGTGTTCCGGTCCACCGGGGCGGGCGCCGTGACGCTGACCCAGACGGCCCAGACCCAGTACCTGGACGACCCGGGCCTGACCAACACGGCCCTGAGCTACTGGGTGCAGGGGGTCAACCTGACGGCCGGGCCGGCCTCGCAGACCGTCACGGTGACCGCCTATGACCCGGCCGCGGCGCCCCAGGGCCTGACAGCGGCCGCCACCAATGCCGGCGCGATCCTCAGTTGGTCGCCCCTGGACGCGAGCCAGGGCGTGACCGGCTACGTGCTCTACCGCGTCAACCAGGCGGCCCAGACCACGGTTTCGCTCACCACGACCTCGGCGTCGTACTCCGATTTCGGGCTCTCCAACGGGGCGCCCTACACCTACCTGGTGGCGGGCCTGAACAGCGCCGGGCAGGGAGCCACCAGCAGCGCCTCGGTGACCCCGGGCTTCGGAACGGCCCCCCCGCCCCCCCAGGGATTCACCGCGGCGGCGGGGTCGGTCGACGAGGATTCGCTCTTCTTGAGCTGGCAGGCGGTGGGCAACGCCACGGGCTACCGGCTCTACCGGGCCACCTTCCCCCTGCCGGCCCAGCCCTCCTCCCAGTACCAGGTGACGGACACCGCCGGGGTCTCGGTCACCGACACCCCGCTGACGGACGGGCAGGCCTACGACTACGCGCTGCAGGCCTACAATTCCCTGGGCCTGCGTTCGGCCGCGGTGACGGCCACGGCCAGCCCCTTCCGCTATCCCTCGCAGGTTTCCCTCACCCTGCACCAGGCCGGGGTCGACCGGGTGGACCTGGCCTGGAATCCCCCCCTGGACCCCGGCAGCGCCGGGGTGCTGGCCTACCGCGTCTACCGCAGCACCCAGTCCCAGCCGGATTTCGCGCAGGTGCAGGCTTCGGGCGGGCTGCTGGCCCAGGTGACCCAGACCGCCTACTCGGACCTGCAGGTCCAGCAGGGGCTGACCTACGCCTACTTCATCACCGTGGTGGACGGCCTGGGCAGGGAGAGCCCCTATGCCACGGCGCAGTTCGGGCTGACCATCAACCAGCCCCCCTCGGCGCCGCAGAACCTGGCGGCCGTGGCCGGGGACAGGCAGGTGACGCTCCTGTGGCTGGCCAACCAGACCGACAACAGCACCGGCCTCACCTACAACGTGTACCGGGCCCTGAGCTCCAGCGCCTCGCTGATCTATTTCAGCGCCCCCTACCTCTACAACCAGCCCCCCCAGACCGCGCCCCAGGGGAGCACCTACTACACCACGTCGCTGGTGGATTCTTCGGGCCTGCAGGACAAGCAGCAGTACTTCTACGCCATCGCCGCGCTCAACAGCGCCGGGGAGGGCCCCAAGAGCCAGGTGATTTCCGTCATCCCCTACGCGCCGCTCTCGGGACAGGGCGGCCTGCAGGCCAGCCTGGTGAACAAGAACCAGGCCAGCCTGTCCTGGGGCCCCATCAGCACGCCCGACACCGCCAAGAGCTACCCGCTGAGTTTCTTCGACGTGTACCGCAGCCAGGACGCCGGGGCCACCTACGCGCGGATCGCCACGGTGAACGCCGTCAGCCAGACGGCCGGAGGCAGCTACCTGGACCAGGGCCTCACCTTCGGCGGCTACTACGTGTACCGCGTGGCGCCCGTGGACACGCAGGGCAACGTGGGCATCTCCTATTCCGTGGCCAAGGTCTCGGTGCCCAAGGCCGTGAACGACCTGCTGCTGGACCACAACGCCATCTACCCCGGGCAGGGCCAGACCCTGGGGGTCCAGTTCTCGCAGGTGCAGCCGGGCCACGTCTGGATCAAGGTCTTCACCCTGGAGGGCGAATACGTGGCCACCCTCGTCGACACCGAGGTGCCCCAGGCGTCGGTGGCGGACCCCTACATCAGCCCGGTCTACACCTGGAAGGGGACCACCCAGGACGGCCGGACCGTGGCCAGCGGGGTCTACATCATCCACCTGGAAGGCCCCAACAACCGCACCAACGCCAGGGTGGCGGTCATCAAGTAGCCTGGACCCCGCCCCTTGGCAGGCCGCCGGGACAGTCCCCGGCGCGGCCTGCCAGGTCCAACTCCAACAGCCGCCGATTCTCGCGGAACCACGCCATGTCCTTCACCCGGCGCGACCTCTTCGCGCTGTCCCTGCTCGCCGTCATCCCCCTGGTGCTGGGGCTGCCCTGCCTTTTCGGGCACCCCTGCGCCCAGGGAGACCTGCTGCGCCAGTTCTGGCCCTGGAAGGAACTGGGCCTGAAGGCCGTGGCGGCGGGCCGGCTTCCGCTCTGGAACCCCTACGCCTTCTGCGGCATGCCCCTGCTGGGCGATCCCCAGGCTGGGCTGCTCTACCCGGGCGGCGTCTTTTTCTACCTGATGCCCTTCTCCCAGGCCCTGGGCCTGCACCTCATCCTGCACTTCTTCCTGGCGGGCTGCGGCGCCTACGCCCTGGCCAGGAGCCTGGGGCTGGAAAGGGGGCCGGCCCTGGCCGCGGCCCTGGCCTGGCAGGGCAATTCGTTCCTGCTGGAAAGGGTGCAGTTCGTCTCGGCCCTGGCGGCCTACGCCTGGACCCCCTGGATCCTCTGCCTGGTGGTGGAGGACGCCGCCCCGGCCCTGACGGCCGTCCTCATGGCGGTGCAGTGGACGGCCGGATACCCCCTGGAGGCGGGCTACACCCTGGCCGCCGCCTTCCTGTGGGTGGCCTGCCGCGGCAGGCGGGGCCTGCTGCGGGGGCTGCTGCGCCTGGCCGGCCTGGCCCTGGCCGGGG
>JAJYGY010000186.1 GCA_021790555.1 bacterium | reverse complement strand
AGGCCTTCGAAGGGCTGTCCAACGGGCTCTATTACTACACCCTCCGCCCCACCCGCGCGGGCCTGGAGGGCTCGGCCGTGGTGGGCAGGTGGTTCGTGCTGCGCTGAGCCCGCGCCCCAAAGGGGTTGGGCCCGGGACAAAAATCTGATAAGATTCTTTCCGGGGCCTTGGAAGGGAGGCGGCATGGACCGGGAAGAATCTAAAAGAATCGCCGACATCCTGGGAGAATTCCGGGCCGGGGAACCGGGCCTGGCCCAGGCCTTTTTCGGCCGGGTGCAGGACGAATGGAACTGGATTCCGGACGAGGCCATCCAGGCCGCCGCGGACCATTTCGGCACTTCCTATTTTTCCCTGCAGCAGCTCCTCAGCTTCAATCCTTCCTTCAGCCTGGAACCCCAGGGCCGGCTCGTCATCCAGGTCTGCCGGGGACTTTCCTGCGGCCAGGGCGGTTCGGCCGACATCGCCTCGGAATACGGCCGGCTGCTGGGCCTGCGCCCGGGGGAAACCACCCCGGACCACCAGTTCAGCCTCAGGAACAGCTTCTGCATGGGCCGTTGCGCCACCGGGCCCAACGTCAAGTTCAACAAAACCTGCTTCGGCAACCAGGAGCCGGGAATGGCCGCGAAAATGCTCCAGGGCCAGGGCTCCCCTGACCAGCCCCTGCTCCCAAAACTTGGCGGCGAGGTTGACAAGCGGTAACCAGGGTGGTAGAAAAAAACTGACTTTGTGAAAAAAAGAACAAACTTTGGTTTTATATTTATGATCCGTGCCATAAAATCCGGTCATTTCTTAAGTGAGGCCCGCCCTTGAGGCAAAAAGGAGGCTCCATGGCGACGGTCGGTTCCAGCCCCGCGCTGCCGGGTATTACACGGATCATGAATTTAGATGACATCTACGGCCCCATCCAGGAAGAGCTGCGCGGGGCCGAAGAGCTCTTCAAAAAAGTGCTGGCCTCGGACAACGAGTTCGTCCGCCAGATGGTGGAGCACCTGGGGCAGTCCTCGGGCAAGCGCATGCGGGCGGCCCTGGTGCTGCTGACGGCCAAGGCCTGCGGCCTGGGAAAAAAGGCCCGGGCCGGGGCCGAGAGGGAAGTGAAGGAGCAGAGCCTGGCCGTGGCCGAGGCCGTGGAGCTGATCCACATCGCCACCCTGGTGCACGACGACATCATCGACAACAGCCCCATCCGGCGGGGAAGGAAGACGCTGAATTTCCTGTGGGGCAACGAGGTCACCGTGCTGATGGGCGACTTCGTCTTCGCCAAGGTCTTCCAGCTGCTGGCCCAGTCGGTGGATCGCCCGCTCATCCGGGCCATCTCGCGGGCCACCGACCGGCTGTGCGAGGGCGAGATCCAGGAGGTGAGGAGCCGGTTCCTGGTGACGCAGGGCGAGGGGGATTATTTCGACACCATCGAGAAGAAGACGGCCTCGCTGATGGCGGTGTCCTGCGAGGCGGCCGGCATGCTGGCCGGCTCCGCGCCGGAACAGGTGGAGGCCCTGCGCCTTTTCGGGCTGAAGTTCGGCACCGCCTTCCAGATCGCCGACGACCTTCTCGACCTGACGGCCGACCCTGAAAAGCTGGGCAAGCCGCAGGGCCACGACATCCGCGAGGGCAAGATCACCCTGCCCCTGCTGCATGCCCTGGCCACGGCGGACCCCAAGCGCCGCGCCCAGATGCAGGAGCTGCTGCTGCTGGACCCCATCGACGACCGGCGCCTGGGCGAGGTGGTGGGTTTCATCCGCGACCAGGACGGGGTGGAATACGCCCGGCGCAGGGCCCTGAAGCTCATCGAGGAGGCCAAGGGGCTGCTGGCCGCGCTGCCGGAAAGCCCGGCCAAGCGGAGCCTTCTGGCCCTGGCCGACTACGTGACCAGCCGCGACCACTGACCGAAGCCGGCCGCGCGGAGGGGGACAAACCGGGACGGCCCGGGGATCGTAGGTGTTGATGGGGCCGTCGGGGGCAAGGCTTGTCTTGTCACGGTATTTTGACGGAAATCAATTTTTTCGCTGGCGATTTTTTGCCGTCTGGCTTATGGTTTGAGCGTTTGGCCTCAAACCGGGGGGACACAAAGTGGACATGCTGAATTACGGTTACGTGGCCTTCTTCCTGTTCTTCGGGGTGGTCTTCGTGGCGGGCGGCCTGGCGGCCTCCTTCTTCATCCGCCCCAGGAACCCCAGCGCGGTGAAGAGCAGCATCTACGAGTGCGGCGTGGAGCCCGTGGGCGGGGCCTGGATGCAGTTCCACGTGGGCACCTACATGATCGCCCTCATTTTCGTCGTCTTCGAAGTGGAGACGGCCTTCCTCTTTCCCTGGGCCACGGTTTTCAGGGCCCTGGGCCGCCCCATGTTGGCCCTGACCGAAATGGGCATTTTCCTGGGCATCCTGGCGCTGGGTCTGGCCTACGCCTGGAGGAAGGGAGCGTTGGAATGGCTCTGATCAACGAAGTCGCCAAGGGCGCCGAGAAATTCCCCGGGGGCACTTTCCTGCTGTTGAAGGCCGAGGCCCTCTTCAACTGGGCGCGGTCCAACTCGCTGTGGCCCCTCACGTTCGGGCTGTCGTGCTGCGCCATCGAATTCATGGCCGTGGGCGCGTCGCGCCACGACTTTTCCCGCTTCGGGGCCGAGGTGGCCAGGGCCACCCCGCGCCAGGCCGACCTGATGATCGTGGCCGGCACGGTGACGGAAAAGATGGCCCCGGTGCTGAAGACCCTCTACGACCAGATGCCCGACCCCAAGTACGTCATCTCCATGGGGGCCTGCGCCACGGCCGGGGGACCCTTCTACTACGACAATTATTCGGTGCTGAAGGGGGTCGACCAGATCGTGCCCGTGGACGTCTACGTCCCCGGCTGCCCGCCCCGTCCCGAGGCCCTGATCTACGGCATCCTGAAGCTGCAGGAGAAGATCCGCAATTCCCACCCGCTGCTGAGCGCCGAGGCGGCCCGGGAGTTGGAGGAGAAGCAGGCCGCGAGGGCCTGATTTTTTAGGAAGGCGACGTGACCAAGGAACAACTGGTGGAAAGCATCAAGGCGAAGTTTCCCGCGGTGGAGGTGGAGCTCCCGGCCCCCCCTTCCGCGCCCGCCCCGGCCCCCGCGCCGGCGGCTCCGGGCGCGGCCCCGGCCCCGGCCAAACCCGCTCCGGCCACGGTGCCGGCCGAGTTCCAGATCGCCACGGTGGTGGCGCCCCTGGACCAGTTCCGCGCCCTGATGGAATGGCTCCACGGCGACCCCGCCCTGGCCCTGGATTTCCCCATGAGCCAGACGGCGGTGGACCAGCCCGAGAAGAAGAAGCTGGTCTCGGTCTACCACCTTTTTTCCATGCGGCACCACCACAAGCTGGTGGTCAAGGTGGAGCTGGACCGCGAGAATCCAAGCATCCCCACGGTGTCGGACCTCTACCGGGGCTGCGAATGGTTCGAACGCGAAACCTACGACTTTTTCGGCATCCGCTTCGAGAACCACCCCGACCTTCGCCGCATCATGCTGACGGATGATTGGGTGGGCTGGCCCCTGCGCAAGGATTACCAGGATTCGCGCATGGTGCCCAAGCCCAACTACTGACCTGACCCCGAGCCAAGGCGGAGCTTTGCCCATGGAAGAGATGCAGCCCCTCAACACCAAACCAAGTCCGGACACCAGCCTCAAGACCGAGGAATACTTCATCAACATGGGGCCCCAGCATCCCTCCACCCACGGGGTGCTGCGCCTGGTGATGAAGCTGGACGGCGAGACCGTGCTGGAGGTCAAGCCGGTGATGGGCTACATCCACCGGTCCATGGAGAAGATGGCCGAGCGCGACGTCTACGCCCAGATCATCCACCTGACCGACCGGCAGGACTACCTTTCGGCCATGCTGACCAACTGGTGCTTCTGCCTGGCGGCCGAGAAGCTGTCCAACATCCAGGTTCCCGAAAGGGCCGAATACATCCGCGTCATCATCGGCGAACTCAACCGCCTTTCCAGCCACCTGCTGTGGTACGGGGCCTACGGCATGGACCTGGGCGCCGTCACCGCCTTCTTCTGGGGCTTCCGCGAGCGCGAGGACATCGTCGACCTGTTCGAGACGGTCTGCGGACAGCGCCTCACCTACAACTACATGCGCATCGGCGGCCTGGCCCACGACATCACCGAGGACTTCGTGCCCCGGGTCAAGGGCATCTGCGAGATGCTCAAGCCCAGGATCGACGAGTACGAATCCCTGCTGACGAAGAACATCATCTTCCTGGAGCGCACCCAGGGCATCGGGGTGCTCAGCGCCGAGAAGGCCGTGTCCTACGGCACGGGCGGGCCGGTGCTGCGCGGTTCGGGGGTCAAGTTCGACCTGCGCAGGGACGACCCCTATTCCATCTACGACCGCTTCCAGTTCGACGTGCCCACGGGCTCGCGCGGCGACTGCCTGGACCGCTACAAGGTGCGCATGGAGGAGATGCGCCAGTCCATCCGCATCATCGAGCAGGCCATCGACCAGATCCCCGAAGGCCCCATCCTGGGCAAGGTGCCCCGGGTGCTGCGGCCCCCGGTGGGCGAGGTCTACAGCCGGCTGGAGACCGCCCGCGGCGACATGGGCGTGTACCTGGTCTCGGACGGCGGCACCAAGCCGACCCGCTGCAAGTTCCGCACGGCCTGCTTCTCAAACCTTTCCTGCGTGCCGGAAATCTCGGTGGGCTGGAAGGTGGCCGACGTGGTTTCCATCCTGGGTTCCGTGGACATCGTGGTCCCGGACATCGACCGCTGACCGACTTCCACCAAGGGGACGCATGACCATCCTGAAGCTCATCCTGCGCTGGATCGCCCACCCCGGGGACTTCGCCCTGGACACGGCAAGGCCCTTCCTGCACCAGTTGCTGGTCACGAGGCTCGGCCTTCCCGAGCTCGCCTTCACCGTCGTCTGCATGCTCATCATCGGCGTGATCATGCTGACCTTCGTCTCCCTCTCGGCCTTCTGGCTGATCTACATGGAACGCAAGGTCTGCGCCTACTTCCAGCAGCGCGTGGGCCCCAACCGGGTGGGCCCCTTCGGGCTGCTGCAGACCATCGCCGACGCGCTGAAGCTGATGCAGAAGGAGGACCTGATCCCGGCCAAGGCCGACCGCCCCATCTTCCTCATCGCCCCGGTGCTGGCCATGACGGCCACCTTCATGGTGCTGGCGGTGATCCCCTTCGACAAGAACCTGATCGTGACGGACCTGAACATCGGCGTGCTCTACATCACGGCGGTGTCGGGCCTGGGCGTGCTCTCCATCCTGATGGCGGGCTGGGCCAGCGCCAACAAGTACCCGCTGCTGGGCGGCATGCGCTCGGCCGCCCACATCATCTCCTACGTGCTTTCCCCGGCCCTGCCGGTGCTTTCGGTGGTGCTCTTCACCGGCACGCTCTCCACCCAGAAGATCGTGGAGGCCCAGGCCGGCGGCTGGAACCTGCTGGCCATGGGCCCCATGGGGGTGGTGGCCGCCCTGGTCTTCCTCACCGCCTCCACCGCCGAGATCAACCGGGCGCCCTTCGACCTGCCCGAGGCCGAATCCGAGCTGACGGCCGGCTTCTCCACCGAATATTCGGGCATGCGCTTCTCGATGTTCTACCTTGCCGAGTTCATCAACATGTTCATCGTCTCGGCCATGTTCGCGGTGCTCTTTCTGGGCGGCTGGCAGCCCCTGGTGATCCACCTGCCCCTGGTGCACCTGACCCTGGGGCCCTGGGGCGGGTTCCTGCCGGGTTGGGCCTGGTTCCTGGCCAAGACCTACGCCGTGATCTTCGTGCTGATGTGGTTCCGCTGGACCTTCCCCAGGGTGCGCGTGGACCAGCTGATGAAGCTGGAATGGAAGATCCTGCTTCCGATTTCCTTCGCCAACCTCGCCCTGGTGGCGGTGATGGTGGCATTGAGCATGCCCAAGGCCTGAGTTTCCTAGGGGGACGCGATGATCGACTACTTCCTGAACATCCTTTCCGGCATGTGGAGCCTGCTTTCGGGCATGGCCCTGACCATCCGGACCTTCTTCAAGCCTAACGTCACGCTGCAGTACCCCGACGAGCGCTGGACCATGCACGAGCGCTTCCGGGGACGCGTGCACATGCCCCTGGACCCGGTCAGCGGGGCCCACAAGTGCACCCTGTGCATGATGTGCGTGAAGATCTGCCCCAACGCCTCCCTGGAGATCGTGCCGGGGCTCAACGAGCAGGGCAAGCGCGTGCTGGACAAGTACATCTACAAGCTTTCCACCTGCACCCTGTGCGAGCTGTGCGTGGAATCGTGCAACTTCGACGCCATCCAGATGAACCACGACTACGAGATGTCCACCTTCAACCGCCAGGACCTCACCCTGGTGCTCAACGAGCCCTACCGGTGGGAAAAGGAGAAGGGCTGGGCCACGCCCGACCCCAAGCCGGCGGCCGCCGCTTCCTAATATTCAAGGGGAACGCATGCACGTCCAAGACGCCTTTTTTTACCTCATCTCCGCGCTGATCGTCTTCTGCGGCATCGGCATGGTCACCAGCAAGAACGTCTTCCATTCGGCCTCCTTCCTGGCCGTGGTGCTGCTGCTGGTGGGCGGGCTCTACCTGCTGCTGCATGCCGAATTCCTGGCCGCGGTGCAGGTGCTGGTGTACGTGGGGGCGGTGGTGGTGCTGATGGTCTTCGCCGTGATGCTGACCTCGCAGCTGGGCGACGTCCGGGTGGCCCAGAACAACCGGCTCACCCTTCCGGCCCTGGCCGCCTCGCTGGTGTTCCTGGGGGTCCTGGTTTCGGTGCTGCTGTCGCACGACTGGTCCGCCACCCCGGCCGTCCAGCCCGCGGCCGGGTCCTTCACCAACGTGCAGTCCATCGGCCAGGCCCTGCTGACCACCTTCGCCTATCCCTTTGAGGTCGTCTCGCTGGCCCTGCTGGCCGCCCTCATCGGGGCCATCGTCATCGCTCGAAAGGACGAGGAATGAACCCCCTGTCTTCGGTCGGCCTGCAGCATTACCTGGTGCTTTCCGCCATCCTCTTCTCGCTGGGGCTCTTCGGGGCGGTCACCCGGCGCAACGCCGTGTCGGTGCTGATGTCCACCGAGCTGATGCTCAACGCCGTCAACCTGAACCTGGTGGCCTTCAACCACTTCCGCCACCTGGCGGACGCGGCCGGCAAGGCCGACCTCACCGGACAGGTCTTCACCATCTTCGTCATCACCATCGCGGCCGCCGAGGCCGCCGTGGGGATCGCCCTGGTGGTGGCCATGTTCCGGATGAAGCGCAACGTGCTGGTCGAAGACAAACTGTTTGCCACGCTCGACACCACCGTGCGCACGCTGCAGCCGGAAACGCCGCCGCGCATTCTGGTTTCCGACACGGTCGGCTTCATCAAAAAGTTGCCGCACGATCTGGTCGCGTCGTTCCGCTCCACGCTCGACGAAGCACGCAATGCATCGCTGCTGCTCTACGTGGTGGACGCCGCCGACCCCA
>JAJYGY010000090.1 GCA_021790555.1 bacterium | reverse complement strand
GATTATTCAAATGATCGCAGCACGGCGAATCGTCATCCTCGGCAACAGCGGTTCGGGAAAAAGCTACTTGGCCCGGGCGCTCTCAAAACTTCATGCCCTTCCCATCATTCATCTGGATGAGCTTTTATTCATCTGGATGAGCTTTTTTGGACGCCCGGCGGCTTCAACCGGAAGCGGCCGAAAAAAAGCGTTCAAATTATTTGATGTGCCTCAGACTTAAAAAGGACAAAATTTTCCGACTGCAGACTTGGTAAAATTAAGCCTTTTAAATTAAGCATTTTTTGGCGCGTCGCAAATATAGCTCAACACTTTCGCTATTTATTTGATCTCAATCAAAATTTAGATTTTTTGCAGGAGGGATTTGTTTAGAAAAGTGAAAATTAACGAGCGGCACTCCTGAGATGTCAAAATAATCAATAATAACAAGGCTTTTTTAGCACCGAATTTTTAAATATCTGGAACCCGTTTTCATTTTTATGAAGGCGCGTTTTTTATGATCTAACTCATAGTTATGATGAGTGGATCTGCGCCATAGTGAGGGCATCCAACACTGGGAGGAACCGATGCAAGTACAGAGGTGGGTGATCCTGACCGCGGGTGCCTGGATCATGTTTCTTTCGCTGCTGGCCTGGCTGGCCGCAAGCCACTGAGGCTTATGCCGCGTTTCCCTTCGGCCGCGCCGGCCGCAATGACCCTGGCCGGCGGCCGCACTCACGGAGAAGCACGATGATCAATTTGACGCGCTTGTATTTCGACCGGGAATCCCAGAGCGACGGCCTGCGCTACGGGCGCGGGCAGGTGGCGGCCAAGGACCGCAAGCCCGTGGTGGTGTGGACCATGAGCCGGCGCTGCAACCTGCACTGCCAGCACTGCTACACCGGTTCGGAGGACCGGCCCTACGAGGGCGAGCTTTCCACCGACGAGGGATACGCCCTGCTGGAGGACCTGGCCGCCTTCGGGGTGCCGGCGCTCCTGCTGTCCGGGGGGGAACCCCTCTACCGGCCGGATTTCGACGCCCTGGCCCTGCGGGCCAGCGGACTGGGGCTGAGGGTGACGGTGTCCACCAACGGCACGCTGCTGACCCGCGAGAAGTCCGAGGTGCTGAAGAAGGTGGGCGTCCGTTACGTGGGGATCTCCCTGGACGGAAGGCCCGAGGTGCACGACCGCTTCCGCGGGGTGCCGGGCGCCTACCAGCGGACCATCCAGGGCATCCGCAACTGCCGGGCCGTGGACCTTCCCGTGGGCCTGCGCCTGACCCTCACCCGCTCCACCTTCGAGGAACTGGACTGGCTCTTCGAGGTCATCGACCGCGAGTCCATTGAAAGGGTCTGCTTCTACCACCTGGTCTACGCGGGGCGGGGCCGCCAGCTGAGGGCCGACGACCTGGACCCGGCCCAGACGCGGCGTACCCTGGAGCGGATCATGGAAAAGGCGGGCGAAAGGGTGGCCAGGGGCCAGAAACTGGAAGTGCTCACCGTGGACCAGTCCGCGGACGGGCCATTCCTGATGCTGAAGCTGGCGGCCCAGGATCCGGCCAGGGCCGAGGCGCTGGGGAGGATGCTGTGCCAGAACGGCGGGGGCGCGGCGGGTTCGGGGGTGGGCATCGCCAACATCGACCCCAAGGGCGGCGTGCACCCGGACCAGTTCTGGCAGGCCGACCTGGGCAACGTCCGGGACCGGCCCTTCTCCCGGCTGTGGACGCTTCCCCAGGACGGGCTTCTGGGGCAGCTGCGCGACCGGCTGCCCCTGCTGAAAGGGCGCTGCGGCAGGTGCCGCTTCCAGGCCGAGTGCGGCGGCAGCTTCCGGGCCAGGGCCCTGGCGGCCTTCGGCGACCCCTGGGCCGAGGACCCCGCCTGCTACCTGACGGAGGAGGAGATCCTCCCCGACAGGGAAAGGGTGCCGGCCGGCGCCTGAGGGGCCTCCCCCCGGCAAAAACCGTTTGCGCCGGGGCCCGGTTTTCGGCAGAATGCCGGGCATGGACAGGGACAACCCCCCAATACTGGTGGTGGAGGATGACCCGGCCCTGGGTCGCCTGATGCGGGCGATCTTCGAATCGGAAGGCTGCCGGGTACTTCTCGCCACGGACGGTTCCTCCGCCCTGCGCTCCGCGCAATCGGAGACTCCCCGGGCCGTGCTGCTCGACCTGGGCCTTCCCGACATGGACGGCCTGCGCGTGCTGGAAGGCCTGCGCCGGGCCCATGCCGGCCTTCCCGTCATCATCCTCACCGGCCAGACCGGGGTCTCCACCGCCGTCCAGGCCATCCAGGCCGGCGCCTTCAACTACTTCACCAAGCCCTTCGACCGGGCCCAGCTGGTGCTGGCCGTGCGCCACGCCCTGGAAAGGGCCGCGCTGCAGGACCAGGTGCGGGCCCTCAAGGGTCAGGCCGCGCCGGCCTCGGACCTGGCGCGCCTGATGGGCCCCGGCCAGGCCGTGCGGCGCCTTCAGGAACAGGTGCGCCAGGTGGCCGCCACCAATTTCACCGTGTTCGTCCACGGCGAAACCGGGGCCGGCAAGGAGCTGGTCTGCCGCGCCATCCACGACTCAAGCCCGCGCTCGGCCCAGCCCTACGTGGCCCTGGACTGCGGCGCCATCCCCGAAACCCTCCTGGAATCCGAGCTCTTCGGCTACGAAAAGGGCGCCTTCAGCGGCGCGGACCGCCGCAAGGAGGGCCGCTTCCGCCTGGCCGACGGCGGCACCGTGTTCCTCGACGAGATCGCCAACCTGCCCCTTGGCCTGCAGGCCAAGCTGCTGCGCGTGCTGCAGGAACGCCAGCTGCAGCCCCTGGGGGGAGGGCAGCCCCAGGCCCTGGACGTGCGGGTGGTGGCAGCCTCCAACCAGGACCTGGAATCCGAGGCCAGGGCCGGGCGCTTCCGCCAGGACCTGTTCTTCCGCCTTTCCGAATTCCGCATTTCCCTTCCCGCGCTGCGCGAACGGCCCGAGGACATCCCCTACCTTGCCCAGCGTTTCCTCGAGGAAGCCGCCGTGGAGCTGCGCCTCCCGGTGGGGGAGATCCTGCCCGGGGCCCTGGCCCTGCTGAAGTCCCATCCCTGGCCCGGGAACGTCCGCGAGCTGCGCAACGTGGTGCGCCAGGCCGTGCTGCAGTGCGGCGGCCTGAGCCTGGCCCCGGAGACCCTCAAACCCCTGCTGGGCGCGGGCCCGGACCTTCCGGCCGACGGCCCTTCCGCGCCGACGGCCGGGGCTTCCCTGCGCGAAATCGGCGAGGCCGCCCTGGCCGGGGCCGAACGCGGGGCCATCCGGGCGGCCCTGCGGGATTCCGCCGGGAACATCCTGCAGGCCGCCCGGGCCCTGAGGACCGACAACAAGACCCTGCACACCAAGCTCAAAAAATACGGCATCCGGGCGAAGGACTTCGAGGAGGCGGCGCCATGAGGAAACCCCTGAAACGGCCGTCCAAGGCGGCCGCCCCCGCCGCCAAAAAGGGCGGCCGGCCCATCGCGGGGGCCGTGTTCCGCGACCTGCTGGAGGCGGCCCCGGACGCCATGGTGATCGTGGGGAGGGACGGGAAGATCGTTCTGGTGAACGCCCAGACCGAGCGGATGTTCGGCTACCGCCGCGCCGAACTGGTGGGCCAGGCCATGGAAGTCCTGGTGCCCGAGCGGTTCCGGGGGCGCCACGTGGGGCACCGCGACGGCTACGCCTCGGACCCCAGGCCCCGCCCCATGGGCTCCGGCCTGGAACTCTTCGCCCGCCGCCGCGACGGATCGGAATTCCCCGTGGAGATCAGCTTGAGCCCCCTGAAGACCGGCCAGGGCCTGTGGATCCTCAGCGCCATCCGCGACGTCACCGCCCGCAAGTCCATGGAGGGCGAGCTGAAGGCCAAGAACGAGGCCCTGCGGGAGCAGAGCCGCGCGGCCGAGCAGGCCAGCCGCATGAAGAGCCAGTTCCTGGCCAACATGTCGCACGAACTGCGCACGCCCCTGAACAGCGTCATCGGATTCGCCGAGATCATCCAGGACGGCAAGGCCGGCCCGGTGTCGGACACCCAGAAGGAGTACCTGCAGGACGTCCTCTCCAGCGCCCGCCACCTGCTGCAGCTGATCAACGACGTGCTGGACCTTTCCAAGGTGGAGGCCGGCAAGGTCCACTTCCAGTTCGCGCCGCTGGACCTTCCCGCGCTCCTGGAGGAGGCCCGCTCGGCCCTCCGCACCCAGGCCCAGAACAAGGGCCTGCGGGTGCTGGGCGAACCGGGCCCCGCCCCGGCCGGCGCCATCGGGGACCCTTCGCGCCTGAGGCAGGTCCTGTACAACTACCTCTCCAACGCCATCAAGTTCAGCCGGGAAGGCGGCGAGATCCGGCTCGGAGCCAGGGCCGACGGCCCGGACCATTACCGCCTGGAGGTCCGGGATTTCGGCATCGGCATCCGGGCCGAGGACCAGGGCCGGCTCTTCCGCGAATTCCAGCAGCTCGATTCCGGCACCGCCAAGCGCTACCAGGGCACGGGCCTGGGCCTGGCCCTGACCAGGAAGCTGGTGGACGCGCTGGGCGGAAGCGTGGGCGTGGAAAGCGAGCCGGACAAGGGCAGCCTTTTCTACGCCCGGCTTCCCAAGGAGCCGGTGCCGCCGGTTCCGGGTCCGGGGTCTGAAGTCTAGGGTTGTGGACTGGCCGCCACAATTGTGGGTTTGCCGCCATAGCGCGCCGGCCACCCGGCGACCCCCAGGCCCGAGAATTCCGCGTTTTCAGGCGCGGCCGGCCCTGTTTCGCGGGGCATCGAAATTGCTCGTCCAAGGAGGGATGACCTCGCCTTCCTTTGGGACCTGAAAGGAACTGACATGGCTTTGGAACCTGTCCTGATCGTCGATGACAACCCCGCCAACCTTAAGCTGCTTCGCGTCCTGCTTTCCGGCGAGGGCTACACGGTGCGCACGGCGTCCACGGCCGAGGAGGCCCAGGCCCTGCTGAAGGAATTCCAGCCCCAGCTCATCCTCATGGACATCCAGCTGCCCGGCATGGACGGGCTGGAACTCACCCGCCGGCTGAAGGAAGACCCCTCCACCGGCGGGATCCTGGTGGTGGCCATCACGGCCTACGCCATGTCCGGGGACGAGGACAAGGCCAAGGCCGCCGGATGCGACGCCTACGTGGCCAAGCCCGTGGACACCCGGGCCCTGCCGCTTCTCCTGCGCAAGTTGTTGGACGCCTGAACTTCCTCCCCTCCCTTCTCCCCGGCATTTCCCGCTATAGCAGGCCCGCCACAACTGTCACCCTCCCGCCATAAACTCCCGTCTTCCAGGCCCTGAAAATCCCCGATTCCGATGCCAGTCGGCCCCCTGGGATCCGGCACGGCACTTGCACTTACCTGGATTGGGACGGACGCCCGGACGGCCGGGCGGCGCTCAAAGCGGCTCACTGGGGAGGAAGGCCATGTCGGACTGGAAGCTGAAAAGCAGGGAATTCTTCGCCCTGGGGGAGGCGGAGCGCCGCGAACTGGAGAGGCACGCGGTGGAAAGGAGGTTTTCCAAGGGGGAGACGCTCTGGCTGGAGGGCGACAAGCCCGAGACCTTCTGGATGCTGCGCTCGGGCCGGGTCAAGCTGGTGATGGAGTCGGCGGAAGGAGCCAGCCGCATCCTGCGGTTCTACACCCCGGGCCAGTCCTTCTGCCCGGCTTCCATCCTACTCAACCGCGAATACGAAAGCGCGGCCGTGGCGGCCAGCGACGTGGTGGTCCTGGCCGTGCCCGCCGCCCGGGTGCGCGAGGTGTTCGACCGCCTGCCCGGCCTGGCCCGCGACCTGCTGATGCAGATGGCCGCCGAGACCCTGGATGCCCGTTCGCGCGAGGCCGCCTCCTCGGCCCCGGTGAAGACACGCATGGCCCTGCTGCTGACCCGCCTGCGCCGCCAGTTCCAGGCCCAGCGCATGCCCCTCACCCGCCAGGACCTCGCCGATATGAGCGGCACGGCGGTGGAGACCGCCTGCCGGACGCTTTCGCAGTGGGAAAAGGACGGGGTGATCGAGAGCCTGCGCGGAAGCCTGCTGGTGCGCAAGCCCGAGCTCCTGGAGGAAATGGCCGTCTGAGGACGGGGCGGCCATGGAACCAAAAAGGGGCCTTCCCGGTCAGGAAGGCCCCTTTTTTTGCGTCTCCAGGCGGCGCAGGTACGCGGCGGCCTCCTCGGGAAGCGTGCCGTTGACGGGGATGCCGGTGGCCCTTTCCACCCCCAGGTCCGCGAAAAGTTCGGGGACCACCTCCACGTGCCAGTGGAATTCGGCATCGCAGCGTTCCCGCAACGGGGCGGTCCGCACGAAGGTGAGGCAGGGAGGGCCTCCCAGGGCGCGGGAAACCAGGTCCAGCACCCGCTCAAGCGCCGCCCCCAGGTCGTCCAGCACGCCGTCCGGCGCGGCGCCGAAGTCGTGGCCGTGCTCCCGGGGCACCAGCAAAATTTCGAAGGGCGCGCGGGAGGCGTAGGGCGCCAGGGCGGCGAAGGAGTCCGTCTCCAGGATCAGGCGGCGGCGGTCCTCCAGCTCGAAGTCCAGGATGTCGCACCAGGGGCAGCGTTCGTGGTAGTCGAAGTAGCGGCGGGCGCCGAAAAGGGTCTCCCGCGCGGCGATGGGCACCACCGGCGTGGCCAGAACCTGCGCGTAGGGGTGCTCCAACGCCGGGGCCTCCCGGCCGGCGCAGCCGCGCACCATCACCAGGTGCCGCAGCCGCTGGTCGCGCCGCAGGTCCAGGCAGCGCTCCCGGAAGGCCCGGAAGGACCGGGCCAGGTCGGCGGCGGACAGGGGCCCGTGTTGGGGCGACTCGATGATGACCTCGTGGGCGCCGATGCCGTTCATGCGGTCGTAGATGCCCTGCTCGCGCCTCTCCAGGTGGCCTTCGACCCCCAGCAGGGGAACCCGGTTGGGGACCACCCTCAGGCTCCAGCCGGGGCCGTCGGGCGCCGAACCCTCCGCGCGGACGGCGTAGATTTCCCGCCCGGCCAGGGACTCGTTTCCCGGGCAGAAGGGGCATTTTTCGAAGGTCCGGGCCGGCCCGCCGGGCCGGGGCCGCGGCTCCTGGAGGCGCGAGGGGTTGAACAACACCCACCGCCCGGTCACCAAGTCCTTCCGAAGTTCCCGCATGGGACCCCAAAAAACGGGTGAATCCCCCGCCACGCGCCCTTCAGCGGGCCGCCAGCACCCCTTCCAGGGCCGCGACCACCTTGGAGGCCACCTCCTGGGGGCTGCCTTCCGCCCCGGACACGGTGGTCAGCAGGCCCTTGCCCCGGTAGTAGGTGACCAGGGGGGCGGTGGATTCCCGGTACACCTCCAGGCGCCTGCGGATGACCTCCTCGCGGTCGTCGTCCCTCTGGTACAGCTCGCCGCCGCAGAAGTCGCAGACACCCTCCTTCCTGGGCTTCTGGGTGTAGATGTTGAAGTTGCCCTCGGCGCAGTCGCGGCAAAGCCTCCTGCCGGACAGGCGCTCCACCACCACCTGGTCGGGCACCTCCAGGT
>JAJYGY010000026.1 GCA_021790555.1 bacterium | reverse complement strand
GGGTGGCCGAGGCCACCTTCACGGCCACGGTGGTGGGGTCGTCGGTGGCGTCCAGCTGCTGAACGCCCCCGGCCAGGTCCGGCTCCAGGTCCACGGTGACCACCTTGCCGGGGTGGGCCGTCATCCAGGCGTCGATGTGGGTCAGGGCCGCGGCCCAGTCGTCGAAATACTGGCCCATGAACGAGGCGTTGCCCAGGTCCCCGTTGGTGACGCCCAGCTCGCCCATCTGGTAGAAGATGAGCACCGGCATCAGGCCGTTGTTGTTGGCCAGGTCGCAGAAGTTGTTGAGCCCCTGGCCCCCGCCGGGATACTGGTCGTACCAGGGGCTGCCCCCGGGGCTGGCGCAGGTGGAGGAGAAGCCCCCCTGCAGGTAGCGGTAGGACACGTCCCAGTTGGACATGCCGGTGGAGGCCATGTACTGGTTGACGGCGTTGACCTCCACGGCCCCGCCGCCGTAGCTGTTGGCCGCGTCCACGTAGTCGTCGTCCACCAGGCCCATGAGCATGTGGTTGGGGAATCCCGAGGGCACGCTGCCTCCCATGGCCCGGCCCCAGCGGGGCGGCACCAGGCAGGAAAGCAGGAAGGCCGTCAACAGGAAGAACCGGGTCATGGAATTCCGCGAAAATGGGTGGCGTGCCTCCAAGAAAAGGATAAGGGCTTGGTTTTTTTTTAGCAAATTTATTTGTTTGTTAAAATTTGAAGTTATTTACATATTATGATACAACGGAAGGCATGGAACCCGCGCCACCGCCCCTCGCGGGCGGCGCCACGCCTCCCTGGGAGCCCCCATGTCCAAAACCGATCCCCGAAAGAAGACTTCGCGGCAGGCCCTTTCGGGCCTGCGCGCCACGCGCCTGCACACCGGCGTGCCTGGCCTGGACGACCTCCTGGGAGGCGGCCTGGCCCGGGGCAGCCAGACCCTGCTGCTGGGCCCGGCCGGCGTGGGCAAGACCACCTTCGCCATGCAATGGCTGCTGGAAGGCGCCCGCCAGGGCCTGAAGACACTCTACGCCTGCGGCGGCGCCTCCACCCTGGCCCTTTCCGGCCTGCCCTTCGCCCGCGACCTGCAGACCCTGGAGCGGCGCCGGCGTTTCCACGCTTTCCTGCCCAACAAGGAGCGGGACTGGGAGGCGCTGCTCAAGGCCCTGGGCCAGGCCGACAACGCCCGGGCCTGCCTGGAGATCGCCCGGCCGCTGGAACAGTGGACGGCCCAGGAACGCGACGGGGTCCAGCGGGTCTACGCCCTGATGCGCCAGAAGTTCCACACCGGCCTGTTCACCGCCTGCTTCAGCCCGGACGCCAGCCAGGGGCTGGAATCGGCCCTTTCGCTCATCCCCTCGGCCGAAGCCATCCTGATGCTGCGCTACAAGGACCTGCACAAGGGCACCGAGCGCTGCCTGTGGGTGCTGAAGGCGCCCGGGGGCGCGCCCCACCCCCGCCCGCGCGACCTGGAATGGACCGAGAAGGGTCTGGCCCTTTCCCGCCCCCGCGGCGCCCGCAAGGCGCCCCGGCCGCCCAAGCCCCGGCTCAAGGTCAGCCTGCCCGCCTCGCTCACCCCGGAACAGAAGCAGGACTACGGCCAGGCCCTGCGCCGGCTGGTGGGCGAGAGCTTCAAGGACGAGGCCATCGAACCCGCCGCCTCGGAGCTGCTCTACGCCGACATCCTCTCGGAGCTCTACGCCCCCTCCACCGACTTCGGGCTGATGCTGGTCTACGACGCCATCGTCCCCTACCTGGCCTCGCAGGACCTGCTGCTGCCCCTGGAGGACCTCTTCCCCGACCACCACCGCCGCTTCCTCAACCAGGGGCTGCGCCGCGGGCTGGTCGACAACCGGCTCTATTCCATCCCCAAGCACGTGTCGGTGCGCCTGCTCTACTACCGCCGCGACCTGCTGGAGAAGCACGGCCTCAAGCCGCCCCACACCTGGGACGAGCTGGAGGAAACGGCCCTGAAGGTGCTGCAGAAGGAGGGCAACCCCAACCTGCGCGGCCTGCTGTTCGAGGCCAGCCCCGAGACCATCTTCCACTACTTCCTGGACCTGGTCTGGGCCCAGGGCCAGGAGCTCTACGAGAAGGGCCCCCACTGGTCCCTCAATCATCCCGCCGTGGCCCAGGCCCTGGAACGCCTGCGGCGCCTGCTCCACGGCAGCCGGGTGGCCCCCGAAACCGTGCTGAAGACCGACTTCAAGACCTGCATCCGCGAGTTCCTGGACGGCCGGGCGCTCTTCTTCCACCACTGGTCCGACAGCATGCGCCTCATCACCCGGGGCGGGGCCGCCGCCCAGGCCGCCTTCGGATGGGTTCCCTCGCCCTCGGTCTCCCCCAAGGTGGACGGCTACACCCTGCTGGGCGGCGCCAGCTACGTCATCCCCCGGCGCACCCGCTACCCCAAGGCCGCCGGCGACCTGCTGCGCCGCCTGATGAACCCCGAGGTGCAGGAACAGCTGGAACCCGAGTTCGGCTGGCCCTTCCCCGGCCTGCTCAGCCTCTACGAAAGCCCCAAGGTGCTGGCCGCCCACCCCTACTACGCCCGCCAGGCCGAGTTCCTGCGCAGGGGCAAGCTGGTGGAGGAGCTTCCCTACATCCAGGGAAACTACCTCAACTGGGAGAGCGCCGGGGGCATGGAGCTCTCGCGCTTCCTCTCCGGGCAGGAGCCGGGCCTCTCCATCCCCCAGGCCTCCGAGCGCCTGGAGGCGGCCCTTTCCCCCTTCCTTCCCAGCCCGCTGTATTCGGGCCTGGTGTCGCAGGCCGTGGAGGGCGTGCACCGGCGCCTGGGCGACCCCCAGCTTTCGGTGGAATCGCTGGCCGACCAGCTTTCGGTCTCGCAGGCCTACCTCATCCGCCGCTTCAAGCAGGAGACCGGCTCCACGCCCTGGCAGTACCTGCTGGGCGCCCGCATCCAGAGGGCCAAGGAGCTGCTGCAGTTCACCACCTACAACGTCAGCGAGGTGGCCCTGCAGGTGGGGTTCAAGAACGTCTTCCACTTCAGCAACGCCTTCCAGAAGATCACCCAGCGCAATCCCAGCGACTACAAGCGCTCCCGGTTCCGGCAGTAGGCGCCGCCGCGTTCAGTCCCCGCCCAGCTCCGTCATTTCCACCTGGTATTCCAGGCGCGAGGCCGACAGGCCCCGGTAGCTTCCCCACACAGGGGCCACGTCCTGGTGGCCGGGCCCGGCCGCCAGGGCCACGTGCCGGTCGGCCACGGCCAGGCCCAGGCTGGGATCCCAGCCACGCCAGCCCGCCCCGGGCAGGTAGACCTCGGCCCAGGCGTGCAGTTCGCCGGCGTCCCCGGACCCGGCCGGGCAATGGTAGCCGCTGACGAAACGCGCCGCCAGGCCCAGCGAGCGGCACAGGTCGATGAACAGCGCGGCCAGGTCGCGGCAGGCGCCCTCGCCCCTGGCCAGGGTGCGCGGCGGCGGCAGGGGCTCCCCCTCGGGACGCTTCAGCGGCCGGAAGTCGCCGGCCAGGGCCAGGGCCGCCCGCCGCAGGAAGGCCAGGGTGTTGCCCACGCATTCCCTGGAAAGGGCCAGGGCGAACTGGTCCACCGATTCCCCCGCCTGGGGGCGGAAAAGGTAGGGCGCCAGGGCCCGCCGGCTTTCCGGGGCGTAGCGGGCCGGCAGGGAAAGCACGGGCAGGTCGGTCACCAGGTACTGGAAGGGGTCAAAAAGGCGGGTCTCCACGCGGGACGTGGCTGCCAGGGACAGGCCCGGCTGGGTCCGGCCGAACCACAGCAGGGCCTGGGGGTTGCCGAAAAGGTCGGTGGATTCGGACATTCCGGCCGGCCGGGGGCTGACCGAAAGCGAGTAGGATTCCAGGGCCTGGGCGGGGTCCTGGCGCGGCTTCAGGCGCAGGCAGGTGGGTTCCAGGAAAACCTCGCCGCCGTAGGAGTAGCGCAGCCGGTGCGTGATCTCGAATTTCATCAGGGGCCTCCCCCGCCCGGGGCCTGCTAGGGCAGCTTGTCCAGGGCCGCCTTGGCCCATTCCGAGGGGCACAGTTCCACGGTCTCGCGCACCCTCTTCTTCCACCATTCCGTGACCGCGGCCAGATCCTCCCTTTCGTAGCGCGTCTCTGCCATGCGGTAGCTGCCCTTGCGGTAGAGCACCATGTCGATGGGGAAATCCACGTCCGTGGCGCTGGTGCGGGTGGCCTCGAAGGCCAGGTAGCCCACCTTCAGGGCCAGGTCCATGCCGCTTTCGTAGCTCAGGGCGCGGTCCAGCAGGGGCTTGCCGTAGCTCGACTCGCCGATGGCGTAGTAGGGCGTGCTGTCGGTCACCTCCACCCAGTTGCCCTGGGGGTAGACCAGGTAGAGCTTGTGCTCGGCGTCCTTGGAAAGCTGCCCCCCCATGATGGAAAAGAGGTTGAACCGGTAGCCGCCCTCCTCCAGGGCCTCCTTGTCCTCGCGGGCCACGCGCCGCACCTGGTCGGCGAAGGTGTTCACGGCCTGGTAGAGACGGTCGTAGGACTCCCAGGCCTGGCCCAACTGCTCGTCGAAGTAGGTCAGGGCCTTGTCCCGGGCGGAGCGCAGGCCCGAGGTCATCAAAAAGAGCGAATGCTTGCCGTTCTGGTGGATGGAGACCTTCTTGCCGGTGATCTGTTCGGTGCCGCTGGTGATGCGGGTGTCGGCCAGGGCCACCAGGCCCTCCTTCACCTTCATGGCCAGGCAAAACGTCATTGGTCGGTCCTTTCCGTCTGGGGGGTGAGGTCGAAGGCCTCCGGCGGGAGGTCCGACAGGAAGATGGCGAAGAGCGCTTCGCCCACGGAATTGAGCTTGGCCTCCAGGTTGTCCAGGTATTCGTGCATGCCGCCGGCGATGATCTCCCAGATGTTGGCGTAGTCCAGCTCCGAGCGCAGCCGGCCCAGCAGCCGCTCGGCCGGGTTGACCCAGCGGCCCCCGGGCGTGCCGGTGACGGCGCGCAGCGAATCCTCGGCCCGGATCAGGCAGTGCCGCACGGCCCGGGGGAACTCCTCGTCCAGCAGCAGGAACTCGGCCACCCGGCTGGGGTGGATCTGGCTGTGCTTCTTGCGGTACATCTCGTTGGCGCTGGCCGACTTCAGCAGGGCGGTCCACAGGATGTCGTCGTAGGGCGTGCCCACGTCCTCCACCTTGGGCAGCAGGATGAAGTACTTCACGTCCAGGATGCGGGTGGTCTTGTCGGCCCTCTCGAAGAGGCGGCCCAGGTTGAGGAAGTGCCAGGCCTCGCCGTGGGAAAGCGTGGCGTCGGCGACCCCGCAGAACAGGTGGCTGAATTCCTTCACCCGCCGGCAGAAGGCCGCCAGGAACTCGGGCGCGGCGGCGCCGGCCTCGTCGCGCAGGGCCAGGTGGAAGCGGTTGAGCGTCTCCCACATCTCCGACGAGATGACCTCGCGCATGGTGCGGGCGTTCTCGCGGGCCTTGCCCACGCAGGAAAGGATGGAATTGGGGTTTTCCGGGTCGGTCACCAGGAAGCGCACGGCCGATTCCATGCCGGCCTCGCCGAAGCGCCGCTCGAAATCGGCGAAATCGCCCGTGGTGACCACCAGGGGCCGCCACTGCCGGGGGGCGTCCAGGGGCATGTCCAGCATCAGGTTCAGGTTGACGTCGATGAACCGGGCCACGTTCTCGGCCCGCTCCACGTAGCGCCCCATCCAGTAGAGCGAGTCGGCCAGGCGGCTCAGCATGGCGCCCCCGCAAGCACCCAGGTGTCCTTGCTGCCCCCGCCCTGCGACGAATTGACCACCAGCGAGCCCTTCTTCAGCGCCACCCGGGTCAGCCCGCCCGGCAGCACGGTGACGGACTTTCCGTGGAGCACGTAGGGCCGCAGGTCCACGTGGCGGCCCTCCAGGCGGTCGCCCACCAGCACGGGGGCCCGCGAAAGGTCCAGGGTGGGCTGGGCGATGTAGTCGCGCGGGTGCTCGCGGATCAGGGCGGCGAACTTCTCCCTCTCCTCCCGGCCGGCGTGGGGGCCCACCAGCATGCCGTAGCCGCCCGACTGGTGCACGGCCTTCACCACCATCTTGTGCAGGTTCTCCAGCACGTAGGCGCGCTGGCTTTCCTGCCAGCAGGCCCAGGTGGGGACGTTGGGAAGCAGGGGTTCCTGGCGCAGGTAGTAGCGGATGATGTCGGGGACGTAGGTGTAGACGGCCTTGTCGTCGGCCACGCCGGTGCCGGGGGCGTTGGCGAGCGCCACCCGGCCCCGGCGGTAGGCTTCCATCAGGCCGGGCAGGCCCAGGCCGGAATCCGCGCGGAAGGCCTGGGGGTCCAGGAAGTCGTCGTCCACCCGGCGGTAGATGACGTCCACCTTCTCCAGGCCCCGGGTGGTGCGCAGCATCACCCGGCCGCCGGACAGGCACAGGTCGCGGCCCTCCACCAGCTGGGCGCCCATCTGCTGGGCCAGGAAGGCGTGCTCGAAATAGGCGGAATTGTAGGGCCCCGGGGTGAGCACCACCACCCGGGGCGAGCCGGCCGAATCCGGGGCCAGGTGGCGCAGGGCGGAAAGCAGGCGGTCGGGGTAGTCGTCCACCGGGCTGACCGGCATGTCGTGGAAGGCCTGGGGCAGGGCGCGCTTGAGCACGTGCCGGTTCTTCAGCACGTAGGACACGCCCGAGGGGCAGCGCAGGTTGTCCTCCAGCACCCGGAAGCCGCCCTCGCCGTCGCGCACCAGGTCCGTGCCGGTGACGTGGATCCACACGCCCCGGGGAGGGTCCAGCCCCAGGCAGGCGCTCCGGTAGCCCGAGGAGGAGGCCACCACGTCCTCGGGCACCACCTTGTCCTTCAGGATATGCCGCTTGTGGTAGACGTCGTCGATGAAGAGGTTGAGGGCCTGGATGCGCTGGATGAGGCCCTTCTCCACGGCCTCCCATTCCGCCCGCTCCACCACCCTGGGGATGACGTCGAAGGGGAAGATCTTCTCCTGCCCCCGCTCGTCGCCGTAGACGCGGAAGGTGATGCCCATCTGCAGCAGTTCCGCCTCGGCCGCCTTCTGCTGGCGCGCCAGGTCGCCCGAGGGCATGGCGGCCAGCCTTTCCACCAGGGGCCTGGCCGCGGCGCGGGGCCTGCCCGCGCTCTCGAAAAGCTCGTCGTAGAACTGCCCGGTTTCATAGCCCTGAAAATCCATGGCCCCCTCCTTTCCGGACATGACCGTCCGCCATGTCTGGAAAGCAAATCGGGGGCCAAGACAACCGGCCGCAAAAGGGGGCCAAAAACCCCCTCAGGCGCCGCAAAACCCTACAATTTTCGGCCTTTCCGACAAAAATGTCGGCCGGCCCGTCAGCGCCGCAGGGCCAGCTTGGTGGCAGCCAGCGGCCGGCTTCCCCAGCCCTGGTCGGCCCGCAGTTCCACCAGGTAGACCCCCGAGGCCAGGCCCCGCAGGGGAAGTTCGGCCCGGTGCGAGCCCGCGTTCAGCCCTCCCAGGTTCAGTTCCGCCACCCGCTGGCCGTCCAGGTTGAGCACCTGCAGGCTGGCCTGCTCCGGCTTCTCCAGGCGGAAATCCACCCAGGCCCGGCCGCTGGAAGGATTGG
>JAJYGY010000195.1 GCA_021790555.1 bacterium | reverse complement strand
CATGGACCAGCTTGAGGAAAAGGCCAACCGCGTGCGGGTGGCCTCGACCTACATGCCCATGCTCTACGCCCTGAAGGAAAACCTGGGCTTCGTGCGGGCGCGCCTGAAGGACATGGCCCGGCGCCGGGGCGCGGGCCGCTAGGCCCGGTTTCGCCTCAAAAATACTCGTCCTTGGAATTGCGCGGCCGGCTGCTGGCGAACATCAGGGCCAGGCAGGGCCTGTCCCCCAGGTTGGCGCCGGCGTGGTACACCTCCTTGGGCACGCACAGCAGGGGGCCGTTGGCCGGCAGGCGCAGGGTCTCGGCCAGGTCGGAACGGACGTCGCGCAGGTGCATGGTCAGCTCGCCTTCCACCACCCACACCAGCACCTCGTGCTCCTTGTGGTAGTGCGATCCGGCCGTGGCGCCGGGCTGGATCAGGTTGGAATACACCCAGGTGATCTTGCGGCCCAGGGCCTTTTCCAGCGCGGCCAGGTCGAACCAGTTCTGCCGGCGGCCGGGCTTGGAAGGGTCGTCGTCCACGTGGAAGGGCGTGAAATGCCAGGGTTTGGCTGCGGGCTGTTCGGCCATGGCGTCTCCGAGAGGGGGAAGAACATCGCGGACTTTCCGTCCGCATAAGCCAACGCAAGCCGCGGGCCCCCGGTTTTCCGGGCGGGCCCTCTTTTACCATTTGCCAGTTCATTTGCAGATGGTTATACTATCTGCCAGTGAGGTGGCAAATGGTAAAAAGACCGTTCTGGATCCGGCGCATCGAACAGGCCTGGTCGTCCCGGCCCCTGTGCTGGCTGCAGGGGGTCCGGCGCAGTGGCAAGACCAGCCTTGCCCGCATGCTGGAGCATTGCGAGTACTTCAACTGCGAATCGCCCAGGACCCGCGCCCAGATGGCCGATCCGGACGGATTCCTCGGGCGCCTGGACGGAAAAAGGATCGTGCTGGACGAGGTCCACCGCCTGGAAAACCCCTCCGAGCTGCTCAAGCTGGCCGCCGACGGATATCCCGCCACGCGGGTGCTGGCGACCGGCTCCTCCACCCTGAGCGCCACCCGTAAATTCCGCGACACGCTCACCGGGCGCAAGCAGGTGGTCACCCTGACCCCCCTGGCCGGGGAGGACCTGGAGGGGTTCGGCGGCGACCTGAAGCGGCGCCTGTGGCGCGGCGGCCTGCCCGGATTCTTCCTTTCCGGGGAACCTCTGGACCAGGAATACCAGGAATGGATGGACGACTACTGGGCCAGAGACATCCAGGAAATGTTCCGCCTGGGCAACCGGGGCGCCTTCCTGCGCTTTGTCGAGCTTCTGTTCGCGCAGAGCGGGGGGCTTTTCGAAGCCACGCGCTTCGCCCGCGACTGCCGGGTGAGCCACACCACCATCGCCAACTACCTCGCCGTGCTGGAGGCCACCGGCGTGGCCTGGGTGGTGCGGCCCTACAGCACCCGGAAGGCCACGGAACTGGTGGCCGCGCCCAAGGTCTACGGCTTCGACACCGGCTTCGCGGCCTACTTCAGGGGCCTGGAGGCGGCGGGCGACCCGGACTGGGGCGCCTTGTGGGAACTTTACACGCTCAACGAGCTGAAGGCGCGGCTGCCGGGCCTGAAAACGCGCTACTGGCGCGACAAGCAGGGCCATGAGGTGGATTTCGTGCTCCAGGGGGGCCGGGGCGCGCCCCTGGTGGCCGTGGAATGCAAGTGGTCGTCCCGGGCCGCCGACTTGTCCAACCTGGAGGTTTTCAAGCGCCGCTACCCGGCCGCCCGTTGCGTGGTGGCGGCGGCCGACGCCGGAAGGCCGGCCCGGCTGGGCGGAGAGGCCCGGGCCGAACTGGTATCCCTGGAGGGCCTGGTGTCCCTGCTGGAAGCCCAGGCCGGCCCGCGCGCCGCCCTTTCCATCAATCCTCCGGCTTGATCCCGAAACCGTAGACCCACCTTTTGTTGCTTTCCACGAAGGCCTGCCGCAGGCCGGCCAGGCGCTGCAGGTTTTCCATGTCCAGCGGGCCGAAGGGCGCGTGGCGGTGGCCGTGTTTGCCCACGCGGGGCTCTTCGCCGTGGCCCTTGTGCCTGGGGTTCTGGCGCCAGTCCAGCAGGATCAGCCGGCCGCCGGGCTTCAGCACGCGCGTCATCTCGGCCAGGGCGGCCCTGGGGTCGGGCACGTGGTGCAGGGCGGCCACGCTGTAGACCGCGTCCTGGCTGGCGTCGGCCAGGGGGATGGACTGGGCCGAGCCGATGAGGGGCCGCACCCGGCCGTTGCCGAAGCGGCGCAGGGCGTCGGACTGCAGCCGGGCGATGAAGTCCGGCGCCGGGTCCAGGCCGGTGACCAGGCCCCCGGGCAGGCGGGCCGCCACGCGCATGGCGTAGTACCCGGCCCCGCAGCCCACGTCCAGCACCTTCTCGTCGCCGCGCAGGTTAAGCTCGCGGATGAGGCGGTCCATGGGCTCGCCGGACCTCCAGGCCGCCAGCCGGCGGGGAAAGCGCGAGAAGCGCCAGGCCCAGAAGGCGCCCGCGAAGTGGGGCTTTTCGGCCGCGTGGCCGGCGTGGTCGTGGTGGTCCTGGGGTTGGTGGGGTTGGTGGCTTTCAGGCACGGGATCCTCCGGGGTCATTTCGACCCGCGCCGGCGGATCCGGCTTGGGGTCGCGTCCTTTTCAAAAGGACAGGTTCCCCGACCAAGGCGCGTTCGTCAAGGGCAGAAGGGGTCGCTTCCCGGCGCGGCAACATTTGTCAGGAGGGCGGCCTCCAGGATCAAGTTGTCCGGTGCATGTCCGGTGACGGACATGCGGCCGGAAGGAACGACCAAAGTGGATATGAGCCTGACCTGATCAAGGAATGGACCAACCTCTTGAAGGGTGACGCCGAATTTTCTGACCAGGTTTCTTTCGATCTCTTGGAGGATGAGGGGCGCAGTGACGTGGGCAAAGCGACGCCGCAAGAGGGCTTGGATGACGCGGTCCGGCGTTCCACCGAAGGCGAAGGTTACCTGGCAAACGGCCCCCCAAGTCCCTTTCGGTCAGTCCCTTTTTTCTGGCAACGCGGCGGGTCTTGGCGGCCAAGCTTTCATAAATACCCAGGGCCTGATATTGCCGCAAGGCCTCTTGAACCAGCTCCCCAACCGTCCGGGTTTCCTGTCCGGCGATTTTTTCGACGGTCCTGCCGAGATCGGCTGGCAGGGCAAAGGTGATGGTATCGGCGGAACGCATGGCGGCACCCGAAAATTTGAAAGGTGGATGACGCGGTTGTTGTAGTCCAGCAGGCAGGGGCGGGCAAGGAGACTGTTTGTGAGAGGGCCATGGCGCGGGCCCGCAACGGATGCGGGAAATCCCCGGGAGCGCCGCGCGAAAGGAGCCATCTAACAGGCTGTTGAAAAAGTCCGCTGACGCGGCTTTTTTCGCGTACCCAGTAGGGGTTGAGCATGGCCGGCGCCAAGGCCAGAAAATTCAGCGACTTCTTAAGGGGCTACCTGAAGGACCGCCGGGACGCCTCCCCGGTCAGGCCGTTTTGGGAAAGGCGGCGGCTTTTCTTGATACTGCCCTGTCCGGCCTCCTGTTGGGTCGTGGCACAGGCTGGCACAAGCCCAGGAGGCCTTGACAGAGTGTAAAAACTTGTTTACAGTGGAGGGGACATGGAAGCCCAAGCCCGGCAGGTTGCGTTTTACGTGGATTTGACCGGAAAGGCTCACGCCCAGGAATGGCTGGATGGATTGCGGAACGCGGAAGGCCGCGCCGCCGTGAAAATGCGCCTGTTAAGGGCGCAACGCGGGCTTTTGGGGGACTGTGAGCGGTACGGACAGGTTACCGAGTTGAAGATCCACCACGGCCCCGGATACCGGGTCTACGGGGTGGAAGACGGGCCGGTCTTGGTGGTTCTGCTTTGCGGCGGGGACAAATCGACCCAGCAAAAGGACTTCAAAAAAGCCAGGAGGTTGGCCCATGAATACCAAGAAGAAAAGTCGCGCGGGACTATACAGCTTCGACGCCTACCTTGATGAATCTCTGAAGGACCCCAAGGAGGCCGTGGCCTTCCTGAAGGCTGCCTTGGCCGAGGGCGACAAGAAGGACCTGGAGGAGGCCTTCCGCCGGGTGGTGCGCGCCCAGGGCAACGTCAGCAGGGTTGCCAGGGACGCGGGCCTTACCCGGCAGACCATCCACAACTTCTTGAAGGGCAGGGGAGAGCCGACCTTCAGCAGCCTGAGCAGCGTCCTGGAAGCTCTGGGGGCAAGGTTTGATGTTGCCTTGCGGACCAGCCGGAAGGCGGCTTAACATGACAGCAAAAATGACCTTCGACCAAATGAGGGACAAGGCCTTGAAGGACTTCGAGGGCTGCCTTTTCTACCTTCAGGCCGCCGTGCAGGAAAACGACCTGGAACACTTTTCAGGGGCCTTCGGCCAGGTGGTGAAGGCCCAGGGCGGGGTTGGCAGGTTCGCGGCCAAGACCAAGCTGACGCGGCAGACCATCCATAACGCCTTGAACTCCAAGGGCCTGAGGGCTTCCAGCCTGTTTGAAATCGTCAAGAGCCTGGGGCTGCGGTTTGACCTGGTGCCGGTGGAGCAGAAAAGCAAGGTTCATTCGCGGCGGCGCACCCCCCGTCTCGCCATAGCAGCCTGACACAGGAGGCTTTGCAATGAAAACCAAACTCCATCCCCATAACCAAAAGCTTTACGAACAGGCCATACAAGACGTCGACAAAGCCCTGGCGGGCAAGCCTTCAAGCTATACCAATGTCACGCTTCTCATACGTTCTGCCGCGCCGAAATCCACAAAACGAACCCGGCGTTTGTCAAAGGTCCACGCGTAGGGATTAAGAAGGAAGGAAAATGACCGGATCAAAAACCAAAAAATTCAGCGATTGCCTGAGTCAGGGGCGGGCTTTTTGTTGCGGTCCATAAAATGAAGAGTGACAATTAGTTTAGTCGAATAGGCGATCTGGATACTCTGTAAATCAATCCTCGCTCTTTGCCTTTTTGGATTTCGCCGGGAAAAGGCTGCGGACGGAAACGCCCAGGCCCTTGGCGATCTTTTCCAAAGTCTCCACCCCTGCCTTTCTTTCCCCTGCCAGAAGATGGTACAGGTAGCCCGGCGAGAGGCCGATTTCAAAGGCCAGGCGCTCGGCGCTGATGCGCTTGCGCTTCAACTGGTCCTTGATCCGTTTGGCGATCTGGTCGTGGATGGTCATAGCCAAAGGTAGCATTTTTTGGTATTCTAAACTTCGTCCAATAGACGAACTTTTAGGACACTGGAGGATCGGCCATGACCAAGAAAGGCGGCTTGGAGATCCGAATCAAGGCCGACGGAAAGCTGGTCGTGCTGGGTAATATGGACGGCCTGGACGACCTGCAGCAGGCCTTGTACAAGGCCATGGAAAGCGTGAAGGGCGTGGCGGAAACCAAGGATAAGCGTTGGAAGGCGATACGGCTTGAAACATGCCAGCAAACATCGAAGTGAGGGGGCGCCAAAGATCGCCGTGCCGCATCCCTTGACACCGCCCGGCAAAGCGGTTATACCAATGCCTCTTGCTTCGTGCCGGTTGTGTGGAGAGATGGCCGAGTGGCCGAAGGCGGCGGCTTGCTAAGCCGTTATAGGTGTCAAAACCTATCCAGGGTTCGAATCCCTGTCTCTCCGATCTCAAAACCCGCCCCTTTTGGGGGGCGGGTTTTTTTATGGCCGGGCAGCCGCCTTGACAAGCCCCCGCCGGGGAAGGTATCCTCATTTTTATTTATAGGCTGGTTCCGGCACGTTTTTGACATTCCGCCCGCGAAAGCCCTTCTTCGCGAAAGTTTTCTGGGGGTTCCATGGCCTATTCCCTGAAGGAAGAAGCGCTCACCTTCGACGACGTCCTGCTGCTGCCGGCCAAATCCGACGTGCTCCCCAAGGACGCCGACCTGACCACCTTCCTCACCAAGAACATCCCCCTCAACATCCCCATCCTCTCGGCGGCCATGGACACGGTCACCGAATCCGGCCTGGCCATCGCCCTGGCCCAGGAGGGCGGCATCGGCATCATCCACAAGAACCTGGACGTGGCCACGCAGGCCGCCGAGGTGGACAAGGTGAAGCGCAGCGAGTCGGGCATGATCCACAACCCGGTCACCCTGGGCCCCCAGGCCCTGGTGCGCGAGGCCCTGGCCGTGATGGCCCGGTTCCGCATCTCGGGGGTGCCCATCACCGAGGACGGCCGCCTGGTGGGCATTTTGACCAACCGCGACCTGCGCTTCCTCAAGAACGTGGACGTGCCCATCTCCGAGATGATGACCAAGGAAAACCTGGTCACCGCGCCCCTGGGCACGGGCCTGGACAAGGCCCAGGAGATTCTGCAGAAGCACCGCATCGAGAAGCTGCCCGTGGTGGACAAGGAAGGCCGCCTGAAGGGGCTCATCACCATCAAGGACATCGAGAAGCGCCTGAAGCACCCCAACGCCTGCAAGGACAAGCTGGGCCGGCTTAGGGTGGGCGCGGCCGTGGGCGTGGCCGGCGATTCGGACGAGCGCGTGGAGGCCCTGATGGCCTCGGCCGTGGACGTCCTCTGCGTGGACACGGCCCACGGGCATTCCGAAGGCGTGATCCAGGCGGTGAAGCGCATCAAGAAGAAGTTCCCCAAGATGGACGTGGTGGCCGGCAACGTGGCCACGGCCGAGGCCACCGAGGCCCTGGCCGACGCCGGCGCCGACGCGGTGAAGGTGGGCATCGGGCCGGGCTCCATCTGCACCACCCGGGTGGTGGCGGGCGTGGGCGTGCCGCAGATCTCGGCCGTGATGGAATGCTTCCGCGCGGCCGACAAGGCCAGGATCCCCATCATCTCCGACGGGGGCGTCAAGTATTCGGGCGACGTGGCCAAGGCCCTGGCCGCCGGGGCCTCCAGCGTGATGCTGGGCAACCTGTTCGCCGGCACCCTGGAAAGCCCGGGCGAGGTGGTGCTGCTGGAGGGCCGCCAGTTCAAGGTCTACCGGGGCATGGGCTCCATCTCGGCCATGAAGAAGGGAAGCAAGGACCGCTACTTCCAGGCCGAGGTGACCGAATCGGCCAAGCTGGTGCCCGAGGGCATCGAGGGCCGGGTGCCCTACCGAGGCAGCCTGGCCGGCGTGGTGGGCCAGCTCACCGGCGGCATCCGCGCCAGCATGCACTACTGCGGCGCCAGAAAGGTGGGCGACCTGCGCAAGGCCCAGATGATCCGCCAGACCAGCGCCGGCCTGCTGGAAAGCCACCCCCACGACGTCATCATCACCAACGAGGCGCCCAACTACTGGAAGCGCTGATTTCCATTTTATTGCCGGCCGCCGCGCCTGGGGTTATGATTGCCGGGTGGTTATAGGGAACGCGCCGAGGCATCCGGCGCCAGTCATGAGGACAGGTTACGCACATTCCAACACGGACGGGCCTCGCGGAATGACAGCAAAACGGAAAACACTCGCGTCATTGCGGAAAGCGCCAAAATCGAATGGAGGGCGCATGCGTTCGATTGGCTTTCCAAGTGAAACCGATGGGCAAGACAATGTTGAGAAATTCACGTCCATAGAAATCTGCGCAGGTGCGGGCGGCCAAGCTTTGGGCCTTGAGC
>JAJYGY010000218.1 GCA_021790555.1 bacterium | reverse complement strand
TTGGCTGATTCCATGGCATACGGGTAAAACATAAAGACCCCCAAAAGGGGGTCTTTGCTGAATCGTATAACTCTCAGGATCCTTACTTGGCCGGCACCTGGGCGGCGAAGTAGCTCTTGGCCTTTTCGCTCATGTTCTCGATGTCTTCCATCAGCACGCGGATCTTGTCCGGCTCCTGCTTGGTGCCCTTGATGAAGTTCAGCTTGGCCACCTTCAGCTTGTCGCGGAGCATGTCAGCATACTTGCGAGGGGCGTAGACGTAGATGTCCGCTCCGTAATCGCCGAACGCTTCGTGGGAGATACGGACCAGGGCCGGCGGGCACAGGCGCTTGGTTTCCGAGACGATTTTGTCTGCGATGATTTCAGCGGCTGTTTTCGGCATTTCAACTGCTCCCAAAAATGAGGTAAGGGCTGGCGCAAAGGAAATTATAGTCCCTTCCTTCTATTAGTCAATTATTTTGTTAGTATTACTGTTTTAAAACGCCGTCTTACTTTCCGCGCCCGGACTTCAGGGTGTCCAGGATCCTTTCCAGGTCCTCATTATTGTAATATTCCACCTCGATGCAGCCGCCCTTCCTGCCGGGCCGGATGCGCACCTTGGTGGCGAGCAGGCGCCGCAGCTCCTCCTCGGCGGCCGAAAGGTTGACGTCCGGCCGGACCGCGCCCTTGGCCCTGGCGCGGGAGTGCTGCGAGGGCCCGCAGGCCTTCTCCACCTGGCGCACCGACCAGCCCTCGCGCACGGCGCGGTGGGCCAGGGCCTTCTGCGACTCGGCCCGCTCCAGCGAAAGCAGGGCCCGGGCGTGCCCCATGGAAAGCTTGCCCCCGCGCACCAGCCCCTGCACCTCCTCGGGCAGCTTCAGCAGGCGCAGGATGTTGGCCACGGTGGCCCGGTCCTTGCCCACCTTCCTGGCCATCTCCTCCTGCGAAAGCTTGAACTCCTCCAGCAGGCGCCGGAAGGCCTGGGCCTCCTCCAGGGGGTTCAGGTCCTGGCGCTGGATGTTCTCGATCAGCGCCCATTCGGCCATCTTCTCGTCGCTGACGTCTGCCTTCACCACCGCCGGGATGACGCGCAGGCCCAGCATCTGCACGGCCCGGAAGCGCCGCTCTCCCGAGATCAGCTCGTATTCGCGCCCGTCGCGCCGCACCAGCACGGGCTGCAGCACCCCCTGCTC
Source organism: bacterium (assembly GCA_021790555.1). Taxonomy (GTDB): domain Bacteria; phylum Oederibacteriota; class JAJYGY01; order JAJYGY01; family JAJYGY01; genus JAJYGY01. The sequence continues at coordinate 6,384 of JAJYGY010000218.1, read as the reverse complement.
GCGGATGGAATCGGCCAGCTCCTTCAGCTCGTGCGCGGGAAAGACCTTGCGCGGCTGGAAGCGGTTGGGCCTGACCTGCGAGACGGGAATTTCCGCCACCGGCCCCTCGCCCGCGCCCGGGTCCATGCCCCTCAGCTGCGCGGGAATGAGCCCGCTCAAGCCCTTTCCCAATGCCTGCCGCGCCATGTCGACTCCTTCAAATGGTTCCCCGCCCCGCCGGGTGGCGGAAGGGGGCGTCCTAGTTCCTCACCTTCCCCATGATCTCCAGGGAAAGCTGCAGGTAGGCCTCGGCGCCGGTGGACCGCCTGTCGTACTGCGTGATGGGCTTGCCGTGGCTGGGGGCCTCGGCCAGCCGCACGTTGCGCGGAATGATGGTGCGGTAGACCTTGTCGCGGAACATCTGGCGGATTTCGGCGATGACCTGCTCGCTGAGGCTGGCCCGCGCGTCGGCCATGGTGATGAGCGCGCCCTCCACCTTCAGGTGCGGGTTGAGGCCCTTCTGCACCAGCGAGATGGTGTTGAGCAGCAGCTCCAGGCCCCGCAGGGCGTAGTATTCGGCCTGCACCGGGATGAGCACCGATCCGGCCGCCACCAGGGCGTTGAGGGTCAGCAGGCCCAGCGAGGGAGGGCAGTCCAGCAGCACGTACTCAAAGCGGTCCCGCAGCGGATCCAGGGCCTTCTTCAGCACGAACTCCCGCTCCTCCACGTCCTTCAGCTCCAGCTCGGCGGCGGTCAGGTCGATGACCGAGGGGACCATGTCCAGGCCCTCCACGTTGGTCTTCAGCAGGGCCTCCGCCATGGGCACGCCGTCGAGCAGCACGTGGTAGAGGTGGTTCTGCACCTGGGGGCGCTCCACGCCCAGGCCCACGGTGGCGTTGCTCTGCGGGTCCATGTCCACCAGCAGGGTGGGGTGCCCCGCCAGGGCGAGGCAGGCGGCCAGGTTGACGGACGTGGTGGTCTTGCCCACCCCGCCCTTCTGGTTGGCGATGGCGATGATCTTGGCGTTCAATGGTCGGACTCTTCCAGGTTGGAGATTCCGATCTGCAGCTTCTCAAGGTTGAACTTGGCGCGCCGGTAGTCCGGGTCCAGCTTCACGGCCAGGGCGAACTGGGCCTCGGCCTCGCGCAGGCGGTCCAGGCGCTGCAGCACCACGCCCAGGTTGTTGCGGGCCACGGCGTTCCTGGGGTCCAGGGCCACGGACCGCCGCAGCTGCGAAAGGGCCTTGGCGTTGTCGCCCGTCCGGATGTAGAGCAGGCCCAGGTTGTTGCGCACCCAGGCCTTGTCCTTCTCCTTGAGGACCTTGTCGTACTCGCCCACGGCCTTGTCGTATTTGCCCTGGTCGAAATAGACCATGCCCAGCAGGTTTCCCAGGTCGAGGTTGCCGGGGGCCAGCTTCTTGGCCCGCAGGGCGCAGGCCAGGGCCTGGTCGTAGAGCCCCTTTTTTTCGTACAGCTTGGCCAGGTCCCGGTAGACGTCCCAGCGGGGCAGGTTCTGGGCGGCGGCCACCTCCAGGTGCTCGATGGCCTCGTCCACCATGCCGCGCTTCTCGTAGGCGAAGCCCAGCATCACGTGGGCGTCCACGTTGTCCGGGTCGCGCGTCACCGCCAGTTCCAGCTCCTCGCAGGCGCGGCCGTAGAGCCGGTCCTGGTAGAAGAGCCTGCCCTGGGCCAGGGGGTCGCCCTGCGGCGCCGGGGGCGAGACGTGGGGAGAGCAGGCCAGGTAGGCCGTGGCCCCGGCAAGCAGGGCCAGGCTCCCCGCCAGGGAAAGCAGGACGTTTTTCGGTCGGCTCATGGCGCACCTTCGGGAAAGGCACCCAAGCTAACACGGCCCCCCGCCGCGGGTCAAGGCGGGCCTATTTCAGCAGCAGGCCCACCGGGCAGTGGTCGCTGCCCATCACGTCGGGCAGGATGAAGCTCTTCTGGCTGCGCGCCTCCAGGCCCGGGGTGACGCAGGTGTAGTCGATGCGCCATCCCACGTTGCGCTCCCTGGCGTTGGCCCGCAGGGTCCACCAGGTGTAGTGCCCGCCCTGGGCGGGATGCTGCCTGCGGAAGACGTCCACGTAGCCGGCCTCCAGAAATTCCGTCATGGCCTGGCGTTCCCAGGGAAAATAGCCGGGGTTCTCCTCGTTTTCCCGGGGCCGGGCCAGGTCGATCTCGGTGTGGGCGATGTTGTAGTCGCCGCACACCACGGCCTCCTGGCCGGACTTCCTCAGGCGGTTGAGCTTCTTGAGGATGGCGGCGCAGAAGCCCAGCTTCACGTCCTTGCGGCGGCCGCCCTCCTGGCTGTTGGGGTAGTAGCACGAAAGCACGTGCAGGTTGCCGAAACGCAGCGCCAGCACGCGCCCCTCCTCGTCGGCCTCCTTCATGCCGATGCCCTGCCAGACCTCGTCGGGTTTCAGGCGCGAGAAGATGGCCGTTCCCGAATAGCCCGGCCGCCTGGCCGGGAAGAAGTGCATCTCGTAGCCGGGCAGGCGGCGGTGCTCCTCGGGCACCTGCTCGGGCCGAGCCTTGATCTCCTGCAGGCACAGCAGGTCGGGCTTCTCCTTCTTCAGCCAGTCCGTGAAGCCCTTCTTCAGCACCGCGCGCAGGCCGTTGACGTTCCAGGACACGATCTTCAAGGACCACCTCCAGCGGGGGAAACCGGGCCTCGGGCGCCGGCGACGCATGGAGGGTATTACAAGCCCCCTCCCCGATCAAGGCCAACCTGGCCCCCCGCGGGAGGGCCGGCCCAATTTACGCCTTGCCAGCCCTGCGGGGGCTGATTAAGATTCCTGGCCGCCCGAGGCCGGCTTCGGGGACATTCTGGAGGGAGCAGTCCTTGAAAATCCTCTTCCTCACCCCCATCCTGCCGCAGGCGCCCACCGACGGCGACCGGGTGCGCGCCTTCCATTTCCTTCGGCAGGCCTCGGCCCGCCACCGCGTGGTGCTGGCCAGCTTCTACGCCCGGCCCGAGGAGGCCGAGGAGCGCAACCTGAAGGGCCTGCGCGCCATGGTGGAGGAGCTGCACCTGGTGGCCATGCCCCGGCCGCGCCAGCTGCTCAACGCCCTGGAGGGCTTCTTCGGCCCCGCGCCCCTCAACGTGCGGGCCTACGAGTCGCCGGAAATGCGTTCCCTGGTCTCCCGCGTCTCCCGGGCCCACCGCCTCGACGCGGTCTACTGCTACCGCCTGCGCATGGCCCCCTACGCCCTGCAGGCCGGGCCCCTGCCCAAGGTGCTGGACTTCACCGATTCGCTGGCCACCTACCAGGAAAGGCGCCAGGCCCAGGCCTCCAACCCGCTGGCGCGCTGGTACCACGCCCGTGAGCGCTCCAAGCTCTCGGACTTCGAGGCCGCCATGGCCCACCAGTTCGACCTGGGGCTGATGAATTCGCGCCAGGACGGCGAGCGCATCTCGGGCGACGCCGGCTCCCCGCGCATCCTGGTGGTGCCCAACGGGGTGGACCGGGCCTTCTACCACCCCGCCCGGGTACGCAGGGAGGGCGCCACCATCGCCTTCGTGGGCCACATGGCCTACGCGCCCAACATCCAGGCGGTGCTCTGGTTCGCCTCGCGGGTGATGCCCCTGGTGTGGAAGCGCGAGCCGGCGGCGCGCTTCCGGGTGGTGGGCGGCGACCCGCCCGGCCCGGTGCGGCGCCTGGCGCGCGACCCCCGCGTCGAGGTGACCGGCTACGTGGACGACGTGCGGCCCCGCCTGTGGGGCGCCGCGGTGTCGGTCTGCCCCCTGCTGGTGGGCGTGGGGCGCCAGAACAAGGTGCTGGAATCCTTCGCCCTGGGGCTGCCCGTGGTGGCCACGCCCCTGGCCGCCCAGGGCGTGGAGGCCCGCGACGGCCGCGAACTGCTGCTGGCCGAAAGCGCGGACGAGTTCGCCGCCCAGGTGCTGCGCCTGATGCGCGACCGCCGCCTGGCCGCGTCCCTGGCCCGGCGGGCCCTGCGTTTCGTTGGAACCCATTACGATTGGGAGCGTTCTTTCGGCATGACGGAAAAGAGGCTCCTTCAAATCATCGCCAAGAGGAAACGGACTTGAAACCGGACCGCCTTGCCCTGACCGCCTCCCTGCTGGCCCTGGCCCTGGGCGGCTGCATGAAGCGCCCCCTGGTCAACGACAGCGCCCCCCGGGGCCGGGTTTCGGCCACGCCCACGCCCGAACCCGCGCCGGCGGGCCCGGCCAGCCTGGGCGACGCCCTCTACCGGCGGGGGGATTTCCGCGGGGCCGTGCTGGCCCTGCGCGCGCAGGTGGAGAAGGACCCCAAGAACCCCCTGCTGTGGCGCCACCTGGGCTCGGCCTACGGGCAGAACAACGACTTCAACAGCGCCATCTACTGCTACCAGAAGTCGCTTCAGCTCGACCCCGCCGACCTGAAGACCTACTACAACCTGAGCCTGATGTACAATTTCAAGGGTTCCCAGGCCCAGGCCCAGGGCGCCGCCGAGAAGGGCCTGGCCCTGAACCCCAAGAACGCCCCGCTCCACGCCAGCCTGGGCAACATCTACGCCGACCAGGGCAAGGACGACAAGGCCATGGGCCAGTACGTCAAGGCCCTGGACCTGAGGCCCAACGACTCCATCACCCACTTCAACAAGGGGTCGCTGCACTACAAGCTGGGCCAGCTTGGCAAGGCCGAGGACGAGTACCGCAGGGTGCTGAAGCTCTCGCCGGGCGACCTGCAGGCCGCCGAGAACCTGGGGGCCATCTACATCCTGGAGGACCGCCTGGGCGACGCCGAAAAGCTCAACCGCTGGGTGCTGGGCAAGGGCCCCAAGGACGAGGACACGCTCGAAAACGCCTACTTCAACCTGGGCCTGATCTACAACCGGGAGAACCAGCTGGAGAAGTCGCTGGACATGTACAAGCTGGCCCTGCAGGTGCAGCCCTGGGACGCCGCCGCCTACGTCAACGCCGCCGTGCTGCTGGAACAGCTGGGCCGCACGGCCGAGGCCCTGGCCTACTGGGAGAAGTACAGCCGCCTGTTCCCGGCCAGCAAGCGCCAGGAGGAGGTGCGGCGGCGCATCGCCGTGCTGAAGAAGATGGTGGACGACGAGGAGGCCGGGGCGAATCCCAAACCCCTGCCCACCCCCTCGAACTGACGGCGGATGGGCAGAATTTCCACCCTTGCCCCCCCGGCCGGGTTAAAATGAGGTTGTCAGGGATCGGGCCTTCGACCAGAATGGCGGTGTGGATGTCCGCGTCCCCCTCTCGCGAGGAATCATGAGTCAAACATCTTCCAGTGGATTCAAATTGGTCGGCGTGGGGGTGGTGGAGAAGGAGGGCCGTTACCTCATCACCCAGAGGCGCTTCGACGACCACCTGGGCGGCATCTGGGAATTCCCCGGAGGGAAGATCCGGGAGGGCGAGAGCGACGAGGACTGCGTGCGCCGCGAGCTGGACGAGGAGCTGGGCATCCAGGTGGAGGTGCGGGAGCACCTGGGAACCATCCAGTACGCCTACCCGGACCGCAAGCTGGAGCTGCGCTTCTACCGCTGCCTGCTGGCCTCCGGGGACCCCAAGCCCGTGGAGGTCCAGGACTTCCGCTGGGCCAAGCCCGACGAGCTCATCTACTACCAGTTTCCCAAGGCCGACCGGGAGATCGTGGAAAAGCTGGCCAAGGCCCGCAGCAACAATTAGCCGCCGTCCGCGGGGATACGCGTCATGAGAAGGCTGAAACAACCCGACAAGCTGTTCACCCTGGAGGAGGCCAACCAGAGCCTCCCCCGCCTGAGGGATATCCTGGCCGAGATGCGCCGCATCCGCCGCGAAGTGGCGGGCCTGCAGGCCCGCATCGACATCGAGGAGATGACGGGCGGATTCGGCGCCCGCTACCGCGAGGCCACCGACCCCCTCTTCGCCCGCATCCAGGACCTGGTGGAGGTCTTCCAGGGACTGATGGACCGCCTGGCCGGCGAGGGCTGCCTGCTGAAGGACCTGGAAAAGGGCCTGGTGGACTTCTACTCCATCCGCGGGGGCGACATCGTCTTCCTGTGCTGGATGGAGGGCGAGGAGCGCATCACCCACTGGCACGCCCTTCAGGAGGGCTTCGCCGGGCGCCGCGAAATCTAGGCGGGCGCAAACCTAGGCAAAGAAACGGCGGGGGAGCTCAGGCTCCCCCGCCGCCGTTTTAACCCCCTTCGGGAGCTGTCATGAACCTCTATAAAGCCGTCTTCGTGGGCGTGTGGCCCTGGTGGGTGGGAGGGCCGGCCATCGGGCTGTTCACGCTGGCCATGCTGTGGTTTTCCAACCGGCGCCTGGGCGCCTCCTCCAGCTTCCAGGGGGTGCTGGAGGCCCTGCAAGGCAAGGGCGACCCGGAAAAGATCGACTTCGCCAGCCTGGGCTCTCCCACCGACCTGCCCGTGGACCCCAGGGACCCGGCCCCGCGCTGGCGGGCCTGGT
>JAJYGY010000124.1 GCA_021790555.1 bacterium | reverse complement strand
CAGGGGGCGGTCGAAGTGGAACAGCGCCTCGGCCTTGTCCCCCAGGTAGTAATAGCAGGTCCCCATCTCCTTGTCGGCGTACACGTAGCGCGCGTCCGCGGCCAGGGACTTGCCGAAGTATTCCACGGCCAGCCGGTAATTCCTGGCCCGTTCCTGCTCCAGGCCGAAGCGGTACTCCGCCTGGGCCCCGGCCAGGTCCGCCCAAACCGGCCGGGCCGCCAGCAGGGCCACCCCCGCCAGAATCCAGGCCCGCGCCCGCCCGCCCGCCCCCCTGCCCTCCCTTTCCATCAATCCCTCCGAAGTTTTCCGGACACAGTGAAGCCTCTCCCATGGATTAGACAGGACCTGGATCAATTTGTTACAAAATTTCCGGAATTTTCCGGCTTCATTCGACGGCACGCCGTTTCCCGGGTTGGCCCCGGGACAGGCAGGGGGGAGGGATACGGGGGCTCTTGGGGCGTTTCAGTGCGCCGTCCTGGCCACGTGCGCGGCCAGGTTGAAGATGTCGTTGTACAGGGCGAAGCCCATCAGGGCCACCAGCAGGGCGATGCCGATGCCCTGCAGCACGTTCTGGGCCTGGGCCGGAAGGGCCTTGCCGCGCAGGCCCTCGAAGAGGCACAGGACCAGGGTGCCGCCGTCCAGCACCGGGATGGGGAGCAGGTTCATGATGCACAGCATCAGGCTGATCTTGGACATGAACACCAGGAACGTCACCAGGCCCGAACGGGCCTGCTGGTCGGCCATGCGGACGATGGTGATGGGGCCGCCCACCGATTCGCGGAAGCTCACCTGTCCGGTCACCAGGCTGTAGATGCTCTCCACCATGCCCACGGCCAGGCCCACGTTTTCAAGGGTGGCCTCCTCTGCCGCCTGCCAGGGACCCAGGTGCGCGTAGACCAGGCCGGATTCGCTGTCGAGCTGCAGGCCCAGCAGGCCGATGTCCGCGGCGTCCATGCCCTTGGGGATGGGCTGCTTTTTCGGGGCCAGGATCTTCAGCCTGGCGCCGTGGCGCAGCACCTCGACGGGCACCGGGTCGTGGAGGGAGCCCGCGAACAGGGGGGCGAACTGATCCCCCCTCTCGAGCGGCTTGCCGTCCACCGAGAGGATCTCGTCCCCCTTGAGGAAGCCGTCCTTTTCCGCCGGCGTGCCGACCAGGACCTCCTGCACGACCTTTTTCAGGGGCGGCGGGCCCGGCTCCACCACCACGCCGATGAGGTAGCGGCCCAGGGAGGGATCCAGCGCCGCCTTCACCTTCAGGTCCAGGGGGCTTCCCTTCCTCAGCACGGTGATTTCCAGGGGCCTGTCGGGGTGGGCCTTGGACCGCGAGTCGATCATGGCGCTGAGCTTGTCGTAGGAGGGCACCTTCTGGCCGTCCACCTCGACGATCTGGTCTCCCAGCCGGACGCCGGCGGCCTGGGCGGCCTTGCCCGGCATGAGCTTGGCCACCGTGGCCGGCCCCAGGTTGAGGGGCTTGCCCACCGTGGCGTAGAGCGCGAACAGCATCAGCACGGGCAGGGCGAAGTTCATCGCCGGCCCGGCGAAGAGCACCAGGGCCCGCACCCACCAGGGTTTGGAGAGGAACTCGCCCGGCTTGGGAGGCTCGGCGCCCTGGGCGAACTCGCCGGCCGGCTTGACGTATCCCCCCAGGGGGAAGGCCGAAAGCTTGTAGCGCGTGCCGCCGGCGGTGAAGCCGGCCAGCTCGGGCCCGAAGCCCAGGGAGAAGGCCTCCACCGTGATGCCGGTGGCCTTGGCCACCAGGAAGTGCCCCAGCTCGTGGGCGAAGATGAGGACCCCCAGGGCGACGATCCCTTCCAGGCTGAAGACCAGGCTACTGAAGTGCATGGGTTTCTTCCTCGACGAAGCGGCGGGCCCATCGATCGGCCGCCAGGATGGAATCCAGGTCCTGACGGGCGGCCCGGGGGTGCCGGTCCAGGGCCTTCTTGAGCACCTTGGGGATCTGGGTGAAGCCCAGGCGGCCGGCCAGGAAGGCCTGCACCGCGGATTCGTTGGCCGCGTTGAGCGCCGCCGGCGCCGTCCCCCCCAGGCGGCCGGCCCGGTAGGCCAGCCCCAGGCAGGGGAAGTCCGCCAGGCGCGGCGGCTCGAAGGTCAGCGGGGCCAGCGAAAAGAAGTCCAGGTGGCCGGCGCTGGGCGGAACGCGGGCCGGGTAGGTGAAGGCGTACTGGATGGGCAGGCGCATGTCGGTGGGCCCGAGCTGGGCCAGGATGCTGCCGTCCAGGGTCTCCACCATGGAATGGATCACCGACTGGGGGTGCACCACCACCGAGATCCGGTCGAAATCCAGCCCGAAGAGCCAGCGCGCCTCGATCACCTCCAGGCCCTTGTTCATCAGCGTGGCCGAATCCACGGTGATCTTGGGCCCCATCTTCCAGGTGGGGTGGTTCAGCGCCTCCTCGCGCGTCACGCGGGCGAGCTTCTCGCGGCTGTGGCGGCGGAAGGGGCCTCCCGAGGCCGTCAGGATCAGGCGCCTCACCTGCCCGGGGTCGGCGATGCCGGCCAGGCACTGGAAGATCGCGTTGTGCTCCGAATCCACGGGCAGCAGCCGCACGCCCCGCCGGCGCGCCTCGCGGCTGACCAGCTCCCCGGCCGCGACCAGGGTCTCCTTGTTGGCCAGGGCGATGTCCTTGCCCGCCCGGATGGCCAGCAGCGTGGGGAGCAGGCCGGCCGCGCCCACCACCGAGGTCAGCACCATGTCGGCGGAAGGCTCGGTGGCCACCCCGGCCAGGGCTTCGGCGCCGGCCAGCACCCGCGTCCGGGGGCCCTTGAGGGCCTCCAGGCGGCGCTTCAGCCAGGCCGCGCCCTTGGGGTCGCCCAGGCCCACCACCCGGGGCCGGAAACGCCGGGCCTGGCTCAGCAGCGCCTCGGCGCTGCTGAGCGCGGCAAGGCCCACCACGCGCACCCGGCCCCCCAGGTGTTCCGCCACCTTCAGGGCGCTGACCCCGATGGAACCGGTGGAGCCAAGAATGGAGATTCGGCGCGTGCCTGCCATGGAATTCGTCGAGAAAGGGGATCCGGCCTGGTGACCCGGCTCAGGCGTGGAAGTGGGTCGCCACGAAATAGAGCAGCGGGGCGATGAAAAGCGGGCTGTCGGTCTTGTCCAGCACCCCGCCCAGCCTGGAAAGCAGGATCCCGGAATCCTTCACCCCGGCGTGGCGCTTCAGCATCGACTCCAGCAGGTCGCCCGCCTGTCCCAGCACGGCCGTCAGGGGCGCCAGCGCCAGCAGGGCCTTCCAGCCCAGGGGAAAGCCGGCCGGCAGCAGGGGCTTGACCAGCACGAAGACCAGCAGCATCGAGGCCGCCATGCCGCCGGCCACGCCTTCCAGGGTCTTGTTGGGCGAGAAGGGGGAAAGCGGCCGCCGCCCCAGGGTGCGCCCCACGAAATAGGCCCCGGCGTCGTAGATCCAGCTGTAGTAGAAAAGCAGGTAGGTCCACCAGCCGCCCTGGGGAAGGGTTTCCAGCTTGATGAGGAAGACCCCCAGGCCCGCCAGGTAGAAGGGCCCGAAAAAGTCCGCCATCAGCGAGGGCAGCTCGGCCTCGCCCCGGGGCCGGGTCAGGTGCAGCAGGCCCAGCCCCACCAGCAGCAGGGGCACCATGCCGTCGGAATTCAGGGCCGCCGGCATCCGCTCCAGGCCCGCGGGGAGCCTGTCCGCGGGAAAGGCCGAAAGCAGGAAAACCAGGACCCAGGCCACGCCGAACCAGGGGAAGACGCGGTGCCCGCGCAGGCGCATCATGCCGGCGTATTCCAGGTATCCCAGCACGAGCACGGCGGCGGCGAAAAGGGCGTAGTAGACCGGGTTGGGGAGGAAGAACAGCAGGATGAAGCCGGGCAGCAGGACGGCCGAAAGCAGGATTCTGGCGATCATGGGACCTATCCAAGATGGGGACGCCGGCCGTCCCGGGGCCTCTTCACCGCCTCCGGGCGGAGATGTCGCCGAAGCGGCGCTCCCGCGACTGGAAGTCCTTGAGGGCGGCGATCAGCTGGGGCCCGCGGAAATCCGGCCACAGCACCGGCGTGATGTAGAGCTCGGAATAAGCGGCCTGCCACAGGAGGAAATTGGAGAGGCGGTATTCGCCGCTGGTGCGGATGACCAGGTCCGGATCCGGCGCGGTCGACTGGTAGAGGTAGCCCGAAAAGGCCTTTTCATCCAGCGCCTTCAGGTCCAGCCTGCCCCGGGAGGCGTCCCGGGCCAGGGCCCTGGCCGCGTCCAGGATTTCGTTGCGGCCGCCGTAGTTGAGGGCCAGGGTCAGCGTCAGGCGGCGGTTGGAACGCGTGCGGTCCATGGCCCGCTTCAGCTCGGCCCGGGCCGGGGCGGGAAGCTCCTCCAGGCGGCCGATGGCGGTGATCTTCACCCCCTCGTCGTGCAGCTCGCGGACCTCCTTGCGCAGGTAGGTCACCAGCAGGCGCATCAGGAAGCTGACCTCGGCGCGTGGGCGCCTCCAGTTTTCGGAGGAGAAGGTGTAGAGGGTCAGGTAGGGGATGCCGGCCTCGCGGCATCCCCTGACGACCGCCCGCACCGACTCCATGGCCTCCTTGTGCCCCGCCACCCTCGGCAGGCCCCTCTTTTTGGCCCAGCGCCCGTTGCCGTCCATGATGATGGCGATGTGCGACGGCAGGCGGGCCGGGTCGAGCCCGTGCCGCCCGGCTTTTTCCGGATTGCCGACGCTATGGGTGAGCGGTGCCCGCATGGACAGGAGCCTCAAATTTCCATGATCTCTTTTTCCTTCATCGCCAGCAGCTCCTCCACCTTGGCGATGGCGGCGTCCGTCTTCTTCTGGATGACCGCCTCCGAGGCCTTGCCCTCGTCTTCGGAAATCATCTTCTCCTTCTCGAACTCCTTGGCGTTCTCGTTGGCGTCGCGGCGCTGGTTGCGGATGGCGACCCGGCCGTCCTCGGCCATCTTTTTCACCACCTTGGCCAGCTCCCGCCTGCGCTCCTCGGTCAAAGGCGGAAAACCGATGCGCACCACCTTGCCGTCGCTCTGCGGGGTCAGGCCCAGGTTGGCCTGCAGGATGGCCTTTTCCAGCTCGGGGATGACCGTCTTGTCGAAGGGGCGGATCTCGATCAGCCGGGCCTCGGGCACGGCGATGTTGGCCACCTGGTTCAGCGACATCTGCGCGCCGAAATATTCCACCTTGACCGAATCCAGGATGCTCTTGGAGGCCCTCCCGGTGCGCACGCTGGCGAAGTCGCGGCGGACGCTGTCCACCGACTTCTCCATCTTCTGCTCGGTTTCCTGGTACAAGTCTTCCAGCAGTCCCATGGCCACCCCCCGCTTCACGCGCCGGGGCGCTTCCGGCCCCGCCGTCCTCAGTTCACCAATGTCCCGATCTTCTCGCCGCACACGGCCCGGCGGATGTTCCCCTCCCGGTGGAGGTTGAAGACCAGGATGGGCAGCTTGTTCTCCTCGCACAGGGTCACGGCCGTGGTGTCCATCACCTTCAGGCGGCGCTGGAACACCTCCTGGTAGCTCAGCTTGCGGTGGAGCTTGGCCCCGGGCACCTTGCGCGGGTCGGCGTCGTAGATGCCCTCCACCTGGGTGGCCTTCAGGATGACCTCGGCCCCGATCTCGATGGCCCTCAGCACCGCGGCCGTGTCGGTGGTGAAGTAGGGGTTGCCCGTCCCTGCCGCGAAGACCACCACACGCCCCTTTTCCAGGTGGCGGATGGCCCGGCGGCGGATGAAGGGCTCGGCCAGCTTCTGCATCTCCAGCGCCGTCTGCACCCGGGTGAACACGCCCGCCTTTTCCAGCTGGTCCTGCAGGGCCAGCGCGTTCATCACCGTGGCGAGCATGCCCATGGTGTCCCCGGTCACGCGCTCCAGCCCCATGGCCTCGCCCATGGGGCCGCGGAACAGGTTGCCGCCCCCCACCACCATTCCCAGCTCCACGCCCAGCCGGTGGACTTCCCTCACCTGCCGGGCGATGGATTCCAGCATCTGGGGGTCGAAGCCCGTGCCGGCTCCGCCGGCCAGGGCCTCTCCCGAAAGCTTCAACAGCACGCGTTTATAACGGGGCTTGGGCAACCGATCTCCTCCGCGCGGCCAGACGGCCGGATTTCCTGGACCCTCGACTTCTCAACCCTCGATTCCCGGCCCTATTTTTCCCCCACCTTCAGCCGCTTGAACCCCTGCACCTCGGCCGTGTCGCCCAGGCCCGAGGCGGCCTTCTTGAGCAGGTCCCCCACCTTGGTTCCGGGTTCCTTGATGAAGGGCTGCTCCAGAAGGGTGATCTCCTCCAGCACCTTGTTGACCTTGCCTTCGGCGATCTTGGGCAGGATGGCCTCCGGCTTGCCGGTGGCCTTGGCCTGCACCAGGGCGATCTCGCGTTCCTTGGCGATGAAGTCGGCGTCGATCTCCTCGCGCTTCACCACCAGGGCGGGCGGGTTGGAGCCCGCCACCTGCAGGGCCAGGTCGTGCCCCAGGGACTTGAAGTCGTCCTTGGAAAGGGTGTCGGCCTTGGCGCAGCCCAGGGCCACCAGGGTTCCCAGCTTGCCGTCGGCGTGGCGGTAGGCGGCCAGCAGGCCGGAGCCCTTCACTTCGAGGGAGGCCACGCGCGCCAGGCTCATGTTCTCGCCCAGCTTGCCGATGAGGGCCTTCAGGGCCTCCTCCACCGTCTGCCCGGACTGGCGGGCGAAGGGCCGCGCCAGCAGTTCCGAGGCGGCCTGGGCGGGGTCGGTCGAAAGCGCCTCGCCGGTGGCCTGCTCGGCCAGCTGGGAGGCCAGGGCCTTGAAGTCCTCGGTGCGGGCCACGAAGTCGGTCTCGCAGTTGATCTCCACCATCACGCCCTTCCTTCCGTCGGCGGCCACGTGCAGGGCCACCAGGCCCTCGTTGGCCGCCCGGCTGGCCTTCTTGCCCGCCGAGGCGATCCCCTTCTCGCGCAGCCAGTCCATGGCCTTGGCCAGGTCGCCGCCGTTTTCCTCCAGGGCCTTCTTGCATTCCAGCATGCCCGCGCCGCTCTTCTCGCGCAGGTCCTTCACCAATGTCGCGCTGATCGCCGCCATCGAAAGGTGTCTCCTTGTATATGATAAGAGGGGGGTCTCATAAAATCGCCCCTTGGGCGCGGCCAGGCCGGCGCCCAAGGGGCGGATCCGTTTCCGTTCAGGCGGCCGGAGCCGTGGCCGGAGCCTTGGGGGCCTCCTGCGCGGCCGCGGGGACCGGGGCAGCCGGCGCGGCTGGCGCCTGCCTGCCCTCGATCACGGCCTCGGCGCTGACGACCTGCTCTTTCGCACGCGTACGGGCCGTCTGCCGCTGCGTTCCAACTGGTCGCGTGCCTGGCAGCGCGCACTGCGCGAAATCGGACACGCGCCGCTGCGTGTCTACGACTGCGGGCACGCTGCCGCTACGACGTGGCTACAGGCTGGGGTGCCACTCGGTGAGATCGCTCGCCGACTCGGCCACAGCGTGGAGGCGCTGGTCTCGGCCTACGTCGGAGCGCTCGCCGGCGACGAGATGCTGGCGAACCGCCGCATCGAGTCGCTTCTCTCCGATTCATCGCCGCCGATCGCCTGAGCGAGCCCGCAGCACGCGCCGCCGCGAGCGC
>JAJYGY010000161.1 GCA_021790555.1 bacterium | reverse complement strand
GAAGGGGTCGAAAAGTCCGGACTCGTAGTTGTTGAAGAAGTCCCCGCTCTTGAAGGCCTCGGAATCCTGGAAGTCGAAATAGCGGCCCTTGGCGTCCTTGGCCAGGTACACCGGCAGGAGGGGATAACCGGGGTGCTGGTCGGCGAAATTGAGAAGGCGCTGGGCGCCGGCGTAGGGGGCGTAGAAGGAAAAGAGGGTTTCGTCCAGGACCAGGGCTTCCTGGTTTGCCACCAGGTCCGGGTCCGAGGCGGCCGCGTCCTTCCCCTTCCGGAAGGATTCGAGGATCTTCCCGGAATAGGCGTCGAACTTCTGGTCAGCCTTGGCGGAGGGTTTCTTCACCTCCACCGAGGCACAGGCTCCCAGCAGGGTGGTGAGGCCCGCCAGGAAAAGGATGGTCCGCGCCCAGGCGGCGGGTTTCCGTTTCATGTCTGCTCCTTGGCTGCGAGGATGATAGGACAACCGGGCGCGCCTTTCAAGGCCGCCGCGCCGGCGCCCTCCGCCTTTTTTGGAGCCATTCCTTCCATTCGCGCATGCCCAGGCTTCGCGCGGACCAGAAGTACACCCCAAGCCCCAGCGCCAGCAGCAGGCCGACCTCCACGCCCCGGTAGAGGTGTCCGGGCGTGGGGGGGGACAGGTGTTCGAAGGCCCGCTGGGCCAGCCAGACGGCGGCGCCCATCAGGGCCGCCGAAAGGAGGGTCTTGAGCCCCTCCCCCAGCATCGCCCGGCCTCCCAGGGGGCCGATCTTCCTCCTCAGGAACCACAGCAGGCAGGAGGCGTTGCAGTAGCTCACCAGCGTGGTCGAAATGGCCAGCCCCAGGAACCGCACGGGAAGGGGCAGCAGCGCCATCAGGGTCACGCTGAGGGCCAGGTTCAGGGCCGCCATGGCGATGCCGATTCTGACGGGAATGGACGGCTTTTCCAGGGCGTAGAAGCAGGGCACCAGGACCTTGATCTGGGACGCGGTGAGGATGGCGAAGGAATAGCAGATGCTGGCGAGCGCCACCCGGTGGGTGGCCTCCAGGCTGAAAAGGCCCCCGTGCAGCAGGAGCAGGTTGACCGGCTCCGCCAGGAGGATGAGGCCGACCGTCGCCGGCACGGTGAAAAAGACGTTCATGCGCATGGCGAAGGAGAGGGTGGACTTGAAGTCGCCCATGCGGTTCCCGGCCACGTGGGCCGAAAGCGTGGGAAGCACGGCCGTGGCGATGGCGACCCCGAAGATCCCCACGGGCAGGTACATGAGGCGGGCGCCGTAGGTCAGGTAGGTGATGGATCCGTGGGGAAGGTAGGAGGCCAGCATCTGGCTGACCACCAGGTTGACCTGGGTGACGGAAAGGGCGAAGACGGCCGGGACCATCAGGCGGAAGATCTTGCGCACGTCCGGGTCGGCGAAGGGCCAGGAAAAGCGGGGCCGGAAGCCGCCGCCCAGCACGGGAGGCAGGTGCACGCCGAACTGGAGCAGCCCGCCCACCAGGGCTCCCAGGGCCCAGCCGAAGATCTGGCGGGAGGGGTCGCGGCCCAGCCGGGGGCAGAGCCACAGGCCGGCGGCGATGAGGCAGAGGTTGGTGATGGCCGGCGCCAGGGCGGGCAGGAAGAATTCGTGCCGGGCGTTGAGGGCGCCCGTGAAAAGGGCCGCCAGGGCCATGAAGGCGATGAAGGGGAAGAGCATCCGGTTGAGGCTGACGGCCAGGGAAAATTCCATGTGGCTTCTGGAGAAGCCCGGGGCCAGCAGGTGGATCAGCAGGGGGCTGGAGAGTTCGCCGGCGATGACCACCGCGGAAAGCACCAGCAGCATGGCGTTGAGCATGTCCCCGGTGAGCTTCCAGGCGGCCTCCTCCCCGCGCGTCTCGCGGACCTTGGCGAAGATGGGCACGAAGGCCGAGGACAGGGCGCCTTCGGCAAGCAGTTCCCGCAGCAGGTTGGGGATGCGGAAAGCCACGATGAAGGCGTCGGAGACCGAGCTGGCCCCGAACAGCCGGGCGCTGAGCAGGTCCCGCAGCAGCCCCAGGACGCGCGAGGACACCGTGGCGATGCACATCACGCCCGCGGCGCGGGCCAGGATGCCTTTGGAATGTTTGGTCGAGGTAGTCAATTCCCGGGCGGAAAATGGGTTTGGGTTGAAGGACGACCACTATATTTAAAAAGGTTCCAATGGGAAAGCCTTATGTTAAAGCCGCCATTGGACGCGATTTTATACTGGGAAACAAAGGATTTTCACGTTTTGGTCCGCCTTTTCCAAATTTAACAAATTTCTTGACAAGAATCCAGAGGACATGGTATTTATGGATTGCGGGGACCTTCTACGATGAAGGGATCCTCGTGTGTTTACTTTTTTGAAGGGAGGTGAAAGTCATGAAGAAGGCAATCGCAAGAGGGTTTACCCTCATCGAGCTGATGATCGTGGTGGCGATCATCGGCATCCTGGCGGCGGTGGCTATCCCCAAGTTTGCCCAGATGCTGGAGAAATCCAGGGAAGGGGCGACCAAGGGAAACATCGGCGCCATCAAGTCCGCGATTTCCATCTACACGGGGGACTGGCAGGGTGCTTACCCAGGGCAGATCGGCATGCCGAATCAAGGTGCCGACAACAATTCCTGGTTTGCCGTCAAGGCGAACCCCTGGAACCTGCCTAACTACCTGGATGGAATTCCCGCGGTGAAGTGCACGGGTAACAACCCGTACTCCAGCGCGAACAACCAGTATATCAATAGCAGCACGACGAACCCGTCCATCAACGGGACCTTCGTCGCCGAAACGACCACCGGGTTGACTACCCGTACCGGCCAGGGCTGGGCTTACGACTCGACCAGCGGGTACGTGTGGGTCAACAACGACATGTCCGATTCGGCCAACGTCTGCTACACCACGTACGGCTACCAGTGAGCCGAACGCGCGCGTAGAGGCGTTGCGTGTCGAGGCCGCTCCCTCCGGGGAGCGGCCTTTTTATTTTCCGGGCCGCCGGCGCAAAAAGGGATTTACCGGGCGGCCGCTTGATTGAATAATGAGCGCATGTTGAAACGACTCTTTTCCAAGAAAAAGGCGGTGCCTTTCGCGGGCCTGCTGCCCCCGGGCCAGGTCCTTTCCGCGCCCCACGAAAGGTTTCCCTATTCCTACGACGCCTCCAACTGGCGCGGGGAGCCCTCCTGCGTGCTGATCCCCCGCGACAGCGCCGAGCTGGCCGCCTGCGTCCGGGCCTGCCGCCGGGAGGGCAGGCGCTTCATCGCCCGGGGAGCCGGAACCAACCTTTCCGGCGCGACCGTGGCCCCGGACGGGGAGGTGGTCATCTCCCTGACGCGCCTGAACCGCGTCCTGGAACTGGATCCGCTGCGCCGGCGGGCCCTGGTGGAATGCGGCGTCGTCAACCTGGACCTGCAGAAGGCGGCCTCGGCCCACGGGCTCTTTTTCGCCCCCGATCCGGCCAGCCAGAAGGCCAGCACCCTGGGGGGCAACCTGGCCGTCAACAGCGGCGGGCCGCGCTGCCTGAAATACGGCATCACCACGCACCACGTCATGGCCGTGGAAATCATCCGGCCGGACGGAAGCCTGGCCTGGCTGGGCGACCCCCTGGGCGAGGCGGCCGGGCCGGACCTGCGCGGCCTGCTGGTGGGCTCGGAGGGGACGCTTGGGATCATCAGCCGGGCCTGGGTGAAGCTGCTGCCCCTGCCGAAGGCGGCGCGCACGGCGCTGTTTTCCTTCCCCGGGGTGGCCGAGGCGGTGCGGGCCGTCTCCGAGATCATCGCCCGGGGCATCGTGCCCTCCACCCTGGAACTGATGGACGCCTTCATCCTCAAGGCGGTGGAGCAGTTCCACCACGCCGGCTACCCGCAGGACGCGGCGGCCGTTCTTCTGGCCGAGGTGGAAGGGGAGGAGGAGGACCTGGGGGAGATGATGGGGGAAGTGCTGGAGGCGGCCCGGCGCCACGGCTGCCTTTCCTTCCAGGCCGCCGAGGACGGGGAAAGCCGGGCCCGGTTGTGGGAGGGCCGTCGGGGCGCGCACGCCGCCGTGGCCTGCCTGCGCCCCTCGGTGTGGGTGGAGGACGGCACCGTTCCCAGGAACCGCCTGGCCGAGGCCCTTGAGAGGCTGCAGGAAATCGGACGCAAGGAGGCCATCCAGGTGGGGTACCTTTTCCACGCCGGGGACGGCAATTTCCACCCCCTGATGCTGTTCGACGACCGGATCCCCGAGGAGCGCGAGAAGGTCCGCAGGGCGGGCGGAGAGATGCTCAAGGCCTGCGTCGACCTGGGCGGCACCATCACCGGCGAGCACGGGGTTGGCATCGACAAGCTCCCCTACATGGAATACCTGCACGACCCGGTCACCCTGGCGGTGATGGGCGAAGTGAAGGCCGTGCTGGATCCTGAAAACCTGTGCAATCCGGGCAAGCTGATCCCGCCGGCCTTCCTTTCCGGAGCCGCGGGGCTGGCTCCTTCCGGCAGGCCCAGGCCCCAGGAGGCCAGGGAATGGGTTCCCGGCGGCCTGGCGGAGGCCGCCGACATGATCCGCAGGGCCCGCCTGGAGGGGCTTTCGGTCCGGCCCGGGGGCGGTGGAAGCAAGGCGGCGGCACCCGATACCGGGGTCCGGCTTTCCAGCCGGGCCATGAACGCCGTGCTGGATTTCGATCCGGCCAACCTCACCTTGAGTGCCGGGGCCGGCCTGGGGGTGGCCGAGGCCGAGGCCCTGGCCGAATCCCGGGGCCTGGAGCTTGGTTTCGCCGCCTGTTTCCCCGGAACCGCCACCCTGGGCGGGGCCCTGTCCTGCTCCGATTCCGGCCCTTGGAGGGAATCGCGCGGGCGCCTGGGGGACAGCCTGCTGGGCCTGGAGGCCGTGCTGCCGGACGGCCGCATCGTCTCCATCGGCCGCAAGGTGGTCAAGAACGTCGCCGGCCTGGACCTGGGCAGGCTCTGGGTGGGCTCCCGGGGCGGCCTGGGGCTGGTGGCGAGCCTGATCCTGAAGCTGTATCCCAAGCCCCCGGCCGAGGACCTGCTGGTGGCGGCCTGCCCGGACCACGCCCAGGCCGCGGCGGGCCTGGAGGCCCTGAGGAGCGGGGGGCTGGAGCCCGCGGCCTATTGCCTGCTGTCGCCCGCGCTGGCGGAAAGGCTGGGCGAGGAGCTCGGACTGCGGCCTGCCGGGTCCGGGGGCATGCTTGTTCTGGCCGATTTCCGCGGACGCCTTGGACGCTCGGGGGCCTTGCGGAGGCGGGCCGTCGGGGCGCTCACCGCCGGAGGCATGGAGCCGGGCTTCGAACTGCAGGGGGAAAACAGGCGCCAGGTCTGGGATTGGCTGAGGCAATACGGCGCCGGGCCGGAAGGCGGTCTGCTGCGCCTGTGGGGGCCGGCCGGGGCCCTTCGGGAATGGACAAACCTGGCGCGGGACCATTCGCTGCCCCTGGCCTGCCACCTCGGCGGCCACGAAGCCTGGCTGCACTATCCCTCCCTGGATTCCCTGGGACCCTGGCTGGACTCGGCAGCCCGGCTGGGAGCCCGGTTTTCCCGCCTGAAGGGGGAGGGGCCTCTCCGCCCCTGGTGGCCGGCCGGGGAGGCCGGGGTGATGGCCCGCCAGATCAAGGACCATTTCGACCCGGGCGGCTTTTTCCCCGAACTTCCGTCGTTTTAGGAGCCGCCTTGAACGCCCTGGCCGAACTGACACGCTATTACGACGAGGTCTCCCGCTGCAGCCGCTGTGGATTCTGCCAGCCCACCTGCCCCACCTACAAGCTTGAGGACGGCGAGGCGGACGTGGCCCGGGGCCGCAACGCCCTGGTGCGCGGGGTCATCGAGGGCAGGGCCGTCCTGGACGCCGACTCCATCCGCACGGTGGACGAATGCCTGCGCTGCGGGGCCTGCGTGACGGCCTGTTTCGCCGGGGTGCGCACCGACCGGATCATGGCCGCGGCCCGCGCCTTTTACGCCGAACAGAAGGGAAGGAGCCGCCTGGCCGGGTTCCTGATGGCCGGCCTGCTGCCCCGCAGGCGCCTGCTTTCCGCCCTGATGAAGGTCCTGGCCTGGTCCAAGAGGACGGGCCTCTCCAGGCTGGCCCGCCTGGCCGGCTGGGCAGGCGCCTGGGGACGGGGCCTGGCCCGCGCCGAAGGACTGGTGAAGGAGGTGCCGACCTCCTTTTTCTCGGACCGTCTCAAGCCCGGGACCGTGCTTCCGGCGCTGGGCGAAAAGAAGTTCACGGTGGGGTATTTCGTGGGCTGCCGCACGGAATTCCTCTACCCCCGGATCGGCCTGGACACCGTGGAGGTCCTGCGGCGCTTCGGGGCGGAGGTCCGGCTTTTCGCGGACCCGGCCTCCTGCTGCGGGCTGCCGCCCTACAGTTACGGCTACAGCCAGGCGACCCGGGACCTCGTCCGCAGGAACGCCGAGGCCATCGTCCGGGAACCCTGCCAGTGGGTGGTCACCGAAATCGGCTCCTGCTACCATTTTTTGAAGGAATACGGCCAGCTGTACGGCGACGACCCGGAGTTCGGGGAGACCGCCCGCCGGGCCGCCGACAAGGTGGTCTACCTGGCGGATTTCCTGGCCCAGGCGGGTCCTCCCCGGGGCCTGCGCGCCGCCTACCCACGCAGGATCACCTTCCAGGACAGCTGCCAGCTCGTCCACCTTCAAAAAAGCGCCCGGGCCCCCAGGGAACTGCTCAAGGGCCTGGAGGGCGTGGATTTCAGGGAGATGGAGGAGGCTTCCTGGTGCTGCGGCGGGGCCGGGGCCTACACCGTCTCGCATCCCGGACAGAGCGAGCCCATCCTCGAAAGGAAGCTCGGGAACCTGCGGGCCACGGGCGCCGACGAGGTGGTGGTGGCCTGCCAGAGCTGCTACCTGCAGATTTCCCACGGGGTCCGCTCGCGCGGCATGAAGGTGAAGGTGAAACACCTGGCGGAAGTCATGGAAGAGGCCACCCGGCCGGCGGCACCCTGAGCCAGGGAAGGGCCGCGGGGACGCCGGGGGGCGAAATGGGGATTTTTGGAGGGGAGCATGCCGTCAGGATTTGATCAGAGGCAGTCGCCCAGGGCCAGGGTGGCCCTGCCGGTGGAATTCTGGATCGCCACGGACCCGGAGAACCGGGCATTCCGGGGGGAGACCGTCAATTTTTCCGACACGGGCACGGCCTTTCATTCGCGCCAGCGGGCCCAGAAACACGACATCCTCATCGTGGGCCTGACCCTGCCGGCCCCAAGTCCCGCCCTGAAGCTGTCCTCCCGGGTGGTCCATTGCCAGCCATCCGAGAACTTCCCGTCGGAATGGGAGGTGCGCGTCAGGTTCCTGGACCCCAGCCCCAAGGAGCAGGACATCCTTCAGGAGGCCGTGTTCCAGATCCTGGGTCCGGACCATCCCAAGGCCAAGTACCGGGTCGGCCTGGAGGTCGCCCGCGTGGAGGAGAGGAAACAGCCCAGGGCCCGCCTGGCGGGCCTGGAAGTGAAGTATAGGGAGCTTCCCGAGGACGAACTCTCCAAGCTGATGGAGGACAAGACCCACCTGCCCCTGCAGACCCTGGCCGAGGCCAAGGCCTTCCACCACATGATGGAGGTCTTCAGCGAGAACGTGTCCTCCGGAGGGCTGCGCCTGCAGCTGGAC
>JAJYGY010000225.1 GCA_021790555.1 bacterium | reverse complement strand
CGAAAAGGCCCTGCTGCTGGGGCTGGTGCCGCCCGGAGGCGAGGAGGAATCCCTGGAATCTCTCGGGGAGCTGGCCCTCCTGGCCGAGACGGCCGGGGCCAGGGTGGCGGGGCACCTGCTGCAGGCGCGCGTGTCCCCGGACCCGGCCACCTACCTGGGCTCGGGCAAGGCCGCCGAGGCGCGGGAGCGCATCCGGGAAGGCGGCCTGGACCTGGCCGTGGTGGACGGGGAGCTGAAGCCGACCCAGCAGCGCAACCTGGAAAAGGCGCTGGAGGCCAAGGTGCTGGACCGCACCCAGCTCATCCTCGACGTCTTCGCCCAGAGGGCCCTCAGCAACGAGGGCAAGCTGCAGGTGGAGCTGGCACAGCTCACCTACCTGCTTCCGCGCCTGGCCGGGTCCTCGGAGAGCCTGTCCAGGCTGGGGGGCGGCATCGGGACCCGCGGCCCGGGCGAGACCAAGCTGGAATCGGACCGGCGCCGGCTGCGGCTGAGGATCTCGCAGCTGGGTCTGGAGATCGACCAGATCTCGCGCACGCGGGGGCTGCAGCGGAGGGGCCGCAAGGCCCGCAGCAGCGGCACGGTGTCGCTGGCCGGTTACACCAACGCCGGAAAGTCCTCGCTCTTCAACGCGCTGACCGGGGCGCGGGTGCTGGCGCAGGACCGCCTCTTTTCCACCCTGGACCCCACCCTGCGGCCCCTGGCCGGCGTGGCCGGGGTGATGCTTTCCGACACGGTCGGCTTCGTGCGCCGCCTGCCCCACGCCCTGGTGGCGGCCTTCCGCGCCACGCTGGAGGAGGTTTCCGAGGCCGAGCTGCGGCTGCACGTGGCCGACGCCGCCAGCCCGCGTTTCGAGGAGCAGCGCCGCGCCGTGGAGGAGGTCCTGGCCGAGATCCAGCGGGGGGCCGGGGCGGCCCCGGGGGAGACCTGGCTGGTGCTCAACAAGGCCGACCTGCTGCCGGCGGAAAGGCGCCGGTCCCTCAAGCGCCGCTTCCCCCGGGCCCTGCTGGTTTCGGCCCGCAGCGGGGAGGGGCTGGAGGACCTGAAGCGTGCCCTGGCCGGGCGGTTCGCCCCCAGGCTGCGGCGCCGCGTGCTGCTGCTTCCGGCCGAAAAGGCCGGCCTGCTTTCCCGCCATTGGGCCAGGGTGAAGGTGCTGAGCCAGGAATGGGTGGACGGAAGCCTGCGGGTGGAACTGCTGGCCCCGGCCGACCTCGGGGAACTGGCGGAATTCGTCAAAAGGCGCTGAGGCCCCCTCGGCCATTCATGGAGCCGGAATTGAGCGAGACCAGACAACCCCTGCGCGCCGGGGTCATCGGCGTGGGCAGCCTGGGCCAGCACCACGCCCGGGTCTACACCCAGCTCCCCGGGGTGCGGCTGGCCGGCGTGGTCGACGCCGATCCGGCCCGGGCCAGGGAAATCGCCAAAAAGCACCGCTGCCCGGCCTTCCAGGACCCGGCCCAGCTGCTGGGCCAGGTGGACCTGGTCTCCATCGTGGTTCCCACGGCCCTGCATTTCGGGGTGGCCCGGCTTTTCCTGGAGGCGGGGGTGCACTGCCTGCTGGAGAAGCCCATGACCACCGACCTCGACGAGGCCGACCGGCTGCTGGCCCTGGCCAAGGAGACCCGGGCCCTGCTCCAGGTGGGGCACATCGAGCGGTTCAACCCGGCCATCCTGGCCATCCGCAAGTTCAAGTCGCCCCCGCTCTTCATCGAGGCCCACCGCCTGGGGCCCTACAGCCCGCGCAACACCGACATCGGGGTGGTGCTGGAACTGATGATCCACGACCTGGACATCGTCCTGGACATGGTGGGCGGCGAGGTGGCCTCGGTGGAGGCCCTGGGGGTGCCCGTGCTTTCACGCACCGAGGACATCGCCAACGTGCGCCTGCGCTTCCGCGGCGGCTGCGTGGCCAACCTGACGGCCAGCCGGGTCACCACGGAGAAGCAGCGCAAGATCCGGCTCTTCACCCGCGAGTCCTACCTGTCGGTGGACTACCTGAAGAAGGAGGTGAAGGTCTACCGCCTGAAGGAGGGGGCCGACCCCAGCCAGGCCGGCTCGCTGCTGGGGCTTTCCAAGATGATCGCCATGGAGACCCTGCCCATCCGCGACGAGGAACAGCTGAAGCTGGAGCTGGGCTCCTTCGCCGACTGCGTGCGCGAGGGGAGCCGCCCGCTGGTCTCGGGCGAGCAGGGCCGCCAGGCCCTGGCCCTGGGGCTTGAAATCGAGCGGCAGATACGCGAGGCCGTCAAGGCGAGGCTGGGATGAGAAGCCCCAAAATCATGCTGATCGCCGGGGAAGCCTCGGGGGACCTTCACGGGGCCTCCCTGGTCCGCGAGATCCTCCGGCAGGCCCCCGGGGCGCGGCTCTTCGGCCTGGGGGGGCCCAGGATGCGTGCCGCCGGCATGCGCCTGGACCTGGACCTTGCCTCGCGCTCGGTCATCGGCTTTTTCGAGGTGCTGAAGCACCTGGGCTTCTTCCGGAAGGCCTTCCGGCTGGCCCAGGACCTGCTGCTTTCGGAAAAGCCGGATCTGGTCGTGCCCATCGACTATCCCGGGTTCAACCTGCGCTTTTCCGCCTTCGCGGCGGGGAAGGGCGCGCGGGTCTGCTACTACATCAGCCCGCAGGTGTGGGCCTGGAAGGCCGGCCGCGTGCGGACCATGAAGCGCTGCCTGGCCAGGATCCTGGTCACCTTCCCCTTCGAGGAGCCCATCTACCGCGGGGCCGGCCTGCCCTGCTCCTTCGTGGGGCATCCGCTCATGGATTCCATCCGGCCCCGCCGGGGGACCGCCGGGGTGCGCCGGGCGAGGGGCTGGGGCGCGCGCGAAAGGCTGGTGGGCCTGCTTCCCGGCAGCCGCGAGCAGGAGATCCTGTACCTGCTGCCGGTGATGCTGGACAGCGCGGTGGAGCTCTCGCGGCGGGCGCCGGACGCGCGCTTCGTGGTGCTGAAGGCCCCGCACCTGAAGGCCGAGCTGTTCGAACCCCTGGCGCGCCGCTACTCCGGAAAGATCCGCCTGGAAATTCTGCAGGCCGGGCCGGAGGAGGACCCTTACGAACTTCGGCGCTGCTTCGACGCGGCCATGGTGGCCTCGGGCACGGCCACGCTGGAGACAGCCATCCTGGGGACGCCCTTCGTCATTTTGTACCGGGTCAATCCGCTGTCCTACCAGATCGGGAAGCGCCTCATCCGGCTTCCTTATATCGGGCTGGCCAACGTGGTGGCCGGGCGCAAGGTGGTTGAGGAATTCATCCAGCACGAACTGAAGCCCGAAAAGATCGCGGAGGCCCTGTGGCCGCTGCTTTCAGATCCGGCGGCGCGGCGCGAACAAACCCGCGCCTTGAAAAAGGCGGTCCGTGGGTTGGGAGGACCGGGAGCAGCCAGGAGAGCGGCACGGGAAATTCTCAACCTTTCGATTTCATCAAAAGAAATTATTTAAAGACCCAGGTCTGAAAAGTCATTACAGCGCGAGCTGTAAATTTCTGGAATTTCCATGTATATCCTTTATTCAAGTTTATTCTATTTTGTTGTCGTTTTATTCCTGCCGATCTGGCTTCCGCTCTGCCTGATCCATCCAAGGCTTCGGTTCGGGCTTGGGCAGCGCCTGGGAATGCTGCCGCCCCTTGCCAGGAAAGTCTGCTGGGTTTCCGAGGGCGGGGTCATCTGGCTGCATGCCGCCTCCCTGGGGGAAGTCAACGCCCTGGCGCCGGTGGCCCGTGAGCTGGCCAACCAGCTTCCCAAGGAGAGCTTCGTCTTCACCTGCACCACCCAGGCGGGCGTGAACCAGGCGGCCCTGGTGTTTCCCCAGGCGCTGGCCCACCTGGTGCTTCCGCTGGACCTGCCCCTCTTCCTGGCCCCCTTCCTGAGGGCCTTCCCTCCCAAGCTGGCGCTGATCGCGGAAACAGAACTTTGGCCGAACTTCCTGAGGATGCTGAAGGACCGGCGCTGCCTCATCCTGGTGGCCAACGGCCGCATGACCGAAAGGAGCTTCCGCCGTTACCGCGCCCTGGAGGGACTCTTCGGCCAGGCCCTGCGCCGCGTGGACGCCTTCGCCATGCAGGGCGAGGAGGAGGCGCGCCGGGTCCGCGAACTGGGGGCCCACCCGCACAAGGTGACGGTGGCGGGCAACACCAAGTTCGACGCCGGGACGGGAGTGGAAGCGGCGCGCGGCCAGCAGGCCGCGCTGCGGCGCGAGCTGCGCCTGGAATCCGGCGCGCCCCTGCTGGTGGTGGGCAGCACCCGCGACGGCGAGGAGGCCGTCATCCTGCGGGTCTTCGAGGGCCTTGCCCGCCGGCATCCCGGACTGGTGATGGTGCTGGCCCCCCGCCACCTGAAGCGCCTGGGCGAGGTCATGCGGCTGGTGGAAAAATCCGGCCTGCCCTCCGCCACACGCAGCTCCCTGGCCCAGGGCCGGGGCGAGGGCGCCCGGGTGATCCTGCTGGACACCTTCGGCGAGCTGGCCGCGGTCTACGGCCTTGCCGACGTGGCCGTGGTGGGGGGCAGCTTCCTGGACTTCGGCGGCCAGAACCCGCTGGAGCCGGCCGCGCTGGGAGTGCCCGTGGTCTTCGGCCCGCACATGGGTAATTTCGCCGAGATCCGCGCGGGCCTGCTGGAGGCCGGGGCGGCCGTCCAGGTGGCCGATGAGGAGGAACTGGGCCGGACCCTCTCCGCCCTGCTGAAGGACCCGGCCCGCCGCCATTCCATGGGCAAGGCCGGCCGCAAGCTGGTGGCAGAAAAATCCGGCGCCGCCTCGCGGGTGGCGGCCCTGGCGTGCAAGCTGCACACCATCCGCAACTTCCGCCAGGAGAACCTGGACTGGCGCGACAAGAGCGCCTACCAGTCCACCCGGGTGGTGGAATTCGGGGCCGGGATGGCCGGCCGCGGGAAGCAAAAGCGGTCGAGGGGTTCGTGAAGGGCGGGCCCGGCTTCAGCCGCCTGCTGGCGCCCCTGGTGCCTCTCTACCTGGCGGGCTACTGGGCGCGCCGGCTCTGGCTGCGGCTTTTCGCGCCCCGTCCCCGGAGCCTGCCCGGTGCCCTGGTGGTTTCGGTGGGAAACCTTTCCGCGGGGGGCACGGGCAAGACCCCGGCCTGCCTGGCCGTGGCCGCGCATTTCTCCGGGCGGGGCCGGCGGGTCTTTTTCCTGACCCGGGGCTTCGGCCGGCGGGGGGGCCGGGCGCCCCTGCTGCTGTCGCGGGGCCGGGGTCCCCTGTTTCCGGCCCGCCGCGGCGGCGACGAGCCCTGGCTGCTGGCGGCCAAGGCCCCCGGCTGCGGCGTGGTGGTGGACGCCGACCGCCTGAGGGGAGGCCGCAGGGCCCTGGCCGAGGGCGCCCGCGTGCTGGTGCTGGACGACGGCTTCCAGCAGCGCCTGCGGGTGAAGCGCGACCTGGACCTGCTGCTGCTGGATTCGCGCGCCCCCGGCGCCGGGGGCCTGCTGCCCGTGGGCCGCCTGCGCGAGCCCCTTTCGCAGGGCCTGGACGCCGACGCCCTGGTCTTCACGCGCGCGGCGGGGCGGAGGGAGGCCCTGAGGGCCCTGCGGAGCCTGCCTCCCGGATTCCGCTCCAAACCCTGGTTCTGGGCCCGCTCCCGGGCCGAATCCCTGAGGCCCTGGCCCGGGCCGGGCCGGGCCCTGGCGCCCTCCCGCCTGAAGGGCCGCAAGGTGGCCGCGCTTTCGGGCCTGGCCGACCCGGCCCAGTTCGAGGCCCAGCTGGCCGGCCTGGGGGCCCGGGTGCTCCTGAGCCTGCGTTTTCCGGACCACCACTGGTTCCGCCCCTCCGAGCTTGAGCAGGCCTGCCGCCGGGCCCGCCTGGCCGGGGCCGAATGGCTGGTGAGCACCGAAAAGGACGCGGCCCGCTGGGAGGCCGGCTTCCGGCCGGCCCTGCCGGCCTACCTGCTTTCCATCCGCCTCCAGGTCGAACCGGCCGCGGCCTTCTCCGCCCTGCTGGAACGCGCCTGGAAATCCGGGCCCGGGGCCTGACACCGCGGGTCCGCGGGGATTTCCGCGACGCAGCGAAAGGTCCGTGATGGCGAAGAGCCACCTTCCATCCTTGGCCCTGGCGCGCCTCCTGCTGGCGGCCCTCCTGGCCGCCCCGGTCCTGGGCCCTGCCGGGACCGCCCGGGCCGCCTCCTTCAGCGGCACGGTGTACCAGGACGACTTCTTCGGTGACCTGAAGCCCGTTTCGGGCGCCACGGTGGGCGTGTTTCCGGACGCCGGCGGCGCCGAGGTCTCCACCCTGTCGGCCTCGGACGGCTCCTACCTGCTTTCCGGCCTGGCCGCGGGCACTTCCTACGACTTCGTGGTCACGGCCACGGCCCTGGCCACGTTGCAGCTGAGCCAGGTTTCCACCTCGTCCGGCTCCACGCCCCAGAACCTCACCTTGAACGCCGGGTCCGGCCTGGGTGGCGTGGTGCGCGACGAATACGGCCAGCCCCTCGCCGGCGTGTTCCTGGAGGCCATCCAGAACAACACCAACGGGCAGGGAAGCGACTACGCCGTCACCTGGACCGCCTCGGACGGAAGCTACCGTTTCCAGAACCTGCCCCTGGGGGTCTGGTTCCTGCGGGCCCGCACCACGGGATACGCCTACGACGCGGTTTCGGCCCTGACCCTGACGGCCAGCAGCACCAAGGTGTACCTGAACGACGGAAGCGGTTTCAGCCTGGCCTGGCAGGCGCCCTTCCTGGACCCGGTGCGGGCCCTGGCCGTGACCCCCTGGGTGGACAGCCTGGGCGACACCCACGAACTGCTCGCCACGGCCTCGTACGGACAGCCCCTCAGGGTCTACGACTTCGAAAACGCGTCCCTCACCCCCACGGTCTGGTCCTCGCCCCTGAGCCAGAGCTCCACCGCCGTGGCCTGGGGGGACATCAACGGCGACGGCCTGCCCGACCTGGCCGTGGGCAACGACGGCCAGTCGATCCAGTTCTACAGGAACACGGGCGCCCTGCCGCCCGCCTTTGTCCCGGATTCCCCCGTCTCCATGCCCTTCAACGACGACCCGGTCCGCTCGCTGGCATTCGGCGACTACGACGGCGACGGCCTGCCCGACCTGCTGGTGGGCAGCTACAACCAGCCCGACAAGGTCTACCGGAACGCCAGCCTGACCCCGACTTCCACCGCCTTCCAGCTGGCCTGGACGGCGCCGGTGGACGACGCCACGCTGCAGGCGGCCTGGGCGGATTTCGACGCCAGCGGGCATCCAGGTTTCGCCGTGGCCAATTCGGGGGGGCCGGTGCGGGTCTACCGGTACACGCCCCTTTCCGCCACGTCCTTCACCCAGGCCTACTCCTTCGACCCCAATCCCCTCGACCCGGGCGCCTCGACGGTGATCAACCAGGGCCTGGCCTGGGGCCCCCTCAACGCCGACCCGTACCCGGACCTGGCCCTTGCCAACAACGGCTACTACGGCTACGCCGATTCGGTGAACTGGACCTACCTGAACGATTCCGGAACCGCGTCGCCGGGATTCAGCGCCTCCTGGAATTCGCTGCCGGACGAGGATTTCAGCCACGCCGTGGCCCTGGGGGGCTTCAACGGAAGCGTGGACCTCTACATGCTTTCCGGCAACTACCAGGGTCCCAGCCGCGTCTACCTGAACAACGGAAGCGGATCCTT
>JAJYGY010000172.1 GCA_021790555.1 bacterium | reverse complement strand
GCGTTGGCGCCGTCCACCTGGATCATGATGGCGCCCAGCTGGGTCGGATCCAGGGTGGTGGTTCCCCACTTGAACTGCGAGAAGGGAATATCCACGCTGTGCCAGGCCGTGTCCGTGGGCTGGATGACGTAGCGGTTGAAGTTGAAGTCCGGCGGCAGGATGTTGCCCTGGGTCAGCGCCACGGTGTAGACCGTGCTCAGGGCCGAGCCGTCCGCCTTGTATTCCAGGTGCACGCCCGTGTAGGCGGAGCAGTTGACGTGGGCATTGGAGGCGCTGGTGCCGTTGAGGGTCAGTTCCAGGCTGAGGTAGGCGTAGTCCTGCCCCCACTGGCCGCTGAAATGGCCCCCGTTGGTGGGACTGGCCCCGCCGGGGTTGCCGGCGACGAGCGTGTAGGCGGTGAGCGTGGTGCCGGTACCACCCGCGTCAAAGGCGTTGCCGCACCACTGGGTCTGGGTGCCGGAATAGCATTCCTCGAAGTCGGCCACCATGGCCCCGTGCGTGCCGGGGCAGGTGCAGGTGCCGGTGGCGGTGGGTGTCGGCGTGTAGGTGTTGGTGCCTCCGGCCGGAGTCGTCGGCGTGGCGGTCATCGTGGAGGTGTGGACGCCGGCCGGGGTGGTGGGCGTGGCGGTCAGGCTCGGGGTGCTCGTCGCCGCCGTGACGACCTGGGTCGGGACGGGGGTCAGCGTGGGCGGAGCCACGAAGCCCGCGCTCTTGGGGTCATGCGGGTTGCTGCGCGCCGGCGAATCCAGCCACAGCGGGAAGGCCTTCAGCAGCGAAGCGGCCCCCAGGGCGAGGAATGGCGTCAGAAAAAGGATAGCCAAAAAGGGGTGCCTTTTGGCGCGCATGTCTGCCTCCCAGAACAGATCCGTCTCAGTTCCCCGCCCTCATCCTGCCTTGGATGTTTGGAACGGGGTTTCCTGAAACTTAGGGTAGCCCGACTCGCGTTTTCTGGCCTCCTGTTTTCGGCCGTCTTTATGATGTTTTCGTCCCGGAAAAGGGAATCGCCTCAGGGAAGGGGCCGCATCCTCGCGGCCACGGTCAGGCGGTACCATTCCTCGCGCGACAGATCCACGCCGTCCGCCCCGGCGGCCGCGCGGACGCGCTCCGGCCGGGCCGTGCCCACGATGGGGATGATTCCGGCGGGGTGCTTCAGGAGCCAGGCCAGGGCGATCTCCCCGCGGCCGCAGCCGTGCTCCCCGGCCAGGGTATCCATCAGCTTCAGCAGCGCGGCCAGGCCCCCGCGGCGCGGATCATCCGGCGCGGGGGATCCCCCCTCGCCGAGCATGCCCCCGGCCAGGGGGCTGTAGGAAAGCGGGGTGATCCCGCGCTCCAGGCACTGGTCCAGGGTGCCGTCCTCGAGGAAGTCCAGCTTGCCCAGGTGGATCTCCACCTGGTTGACCACCAGGGGCATGGGGCAGGCCTTCTGCACCGCCGAAAGCAGCGAGGGCCGGAAGTTGCTCACCCCGAACTCCCTCACCTTGCCCTCCTTCTTCAGCTGGACGAAGGCCGAGGCGATCTCCTCCGGATCGGCCAGGAAGTCGGGCCGGTGCAGCTGGTACAGGTCGATGGTCTCGACGCCCAGCCGGCGCAGGGACTGTTCGCAGGACCACAGGATGTGCTCCCGCGAGAAGTCCCAGCGGTGGGGGGCCGCGGCGTCGGGCTCGCCGGCCCAGCGGATGCCGCACTTGGTGGCCACCAGGATCCGCGCCCGCATGCCCGGCGTCTCCTTCAGCGCCTTGCCGAAGATGCTCTCGCAGACGCCGTTGCAGTAGATGTCGGCGTGGTCGAAGAGCGTGTAGCCCGACTCGAAGGCCTCCCGGATGGCACGCTTGCCCGCCGCCTCGTCCCCGGGCCCCACCCGGGCCGGGTCCCAGCCGCCGGCCACCCGCATGCACCCGTAGGCCAGCCTGGATGAAACCAGGGAACTTCCCCCGATCTGTCGTGTCTTCAAGGCAACCTCCAAAGTTGGAACCCGCCGTCAGTCCCTTTCCCCGCCCCCGGAAACCAGCACCTGGTACTGCCCCGGGGCGAATGTGGCCCGGTAGGGCGCGTCCAGGTCCACGGGGCTTCCCGAAAACAGGTCCCGGTAGCTTCCGTCCAGGGCCGCGTCCCGGATCGAAAACGGGACCTCCTTCCGGCCCAGGTTCAGGACCACCACGACCCGGCCGGGAGCGCGGACCCGCAGGTAGGCGAAGATGGAATCGTCCCGGTCGGAGCGCAGGCGCAGGAAGGAGCCCTCCCAGAGCGCCGGATCGTCGCGGTAGAGCCTGAGCAGGGCCCCGTAAAAGGACCGGTAGAAGGCGGCCCGGGTGTTGTCCGAGAAGTCCAGCACCGGCTGGGGGGGTTGGTTCCAGGCCGTCTCCCGGCCGTCAAACCTGCGGTTCCAGCCGATCTCCTGGCCGTTGTACACCAGGGGCTTGCCGGGCAGGGTGCAGGCCAGCACCGCGAAGGCGCGGGCGTCCCTTCCAAAAAGCTGGAAGGGCGTGCCCATGTTGTTCCATTCGTCGTGGTTGCTGGTGAACTGCAGGGGCTGGAATCCCGGCAGGGTGTCCCCCAGGCCCTCCAGGCAGTCGCCCACCGCCGAGGCGGGCGCCTGGCCGCGCGCGATCCGGGTGAGGGTGGCCTTGGGCGTCTCGGAAAGCAGGCACCAGTCGTAGTCGCCGCAGAAGGCCGCGCTGGTGGCGGCGTCGCCGGATTCGGCCAGCAGGTACACGGGCCTGATCCGGTCCAGGGCGGCCCGGGCCTCCTTCCAGAAGTCCATGGGAATGGCCCAGGCGCAGTCGCAGCGGAAGCCGTCCACGCCGAAACGCCGCACCCAGAATTCCATGGCCCGGATCATCCAGGCCCTCAGCGCCGGGTTGGAGTAGTCCAGCTGGGCCACGTCGCCCCAGGTGTAGGCCTGCTCGACCCGGCCCCGGGCGTTCCTCTTGTAGAAGCCGGGATGCCGGCGCATGAGGGGGTTGTCCCAGGCCGTGTGGTTCCCCACCCAGTCCAGGATGACGCGCAGGCCCAGGGCGTGGGCCGCCCCGACCAGGCGGCGGAACTGGGCCGCCTTGCCGTAGTCCGGGTAGAAGCCCTCGTAGTCGCGGACGCAATAGGGGCTGTGGATGGACTTCTCGCGGCCGCGGGGGTAGATGGGCATCAGCCAGACGATCCCGATGCCCAGTGCCTTCAGCGCGGGCAGGCGCTCCCGCAGGGCGTCGAAGGCCCGTCCCGGCGCGTGCGGGATCATCTCGAGGTTGGCTTCGTAGACCGCCGCGTTGAGGGCCCAGGCCGGGGTGGTGAAAGGCCCGGATCCGGCCGCGCAGGGCCGCGCCAGGAGGGCCGCCAGGGCCAGGCCCAGGATCCAGGTCGCGTGGCTTCGGCGCATGGGCTCCTCCCAAAAGGAAAAAGGCCCGGAAACCGGGCCCTTGAACTTGAACATTCCAACGCGAAAAATGGAGGTGGCGATGGGATTTGAACCCATGAATAACGGTTTTGCAGACCGTCCCCTTAGACCACTTGGGTACGCCACCTTGAGCCGTCACCGGACGGGGTTCCCTAAATAACATGAAGGGCGCGCGGATGTCCAGAGATTCCTGCCCGCTAGCCCACTTCCCCGAGCTCCAGCTTGCCGGCGAAACGCTCGGTGACGGCCCTCAGCAGGGCGGCGTGGCCGGCCTGCCCCAGCTTGGGGTCCGAGGCGATGAGGGCCTCGGCCCGCCGCTTGGCCTCCTCCAGCAGGGCCTGGTCGCGCACCAGGTCGGCCAGCTTCAGGTCCGGCAGGCCGCTCTGGCGCAGCCCCAGGAATTCCCCGGGCCCGCGCAGCTTCAGGTCCTCCTCGGCGATCCGGAAGCCGTCGTTGGTCCCGGCCATCACTTCCAGGCGCCGGCGCCCCTCCTCGGTCCTGGGGTCGCCCACCAGGAAGCACAGGCTTTGGGCCGTTCCGCGCCCCACCCGCCCGCGCAGCTGGTGCAGCTGCGCCAGGCCGAACCGGTCGGCGTCCTCCACCAGCATCACGGTGGCGTTGGGCACGTCCACCCCCACCTCGATCACCGTGGTGGAGGCCAGGGCCTGGATCCGGCCGGCCTTGAAGTCCGCCATCACCCGGTCCTTCTCCTCCGCCTCCATGCGGCCGTGCAGCAGGCCCACCTCGAATCCCGCCAGCGCCTCCCGGCGCAGGTGCTCGGCCATTTGGGTGGCGGCCTTCCATTCGGCCTTTTCGCTCTCCTCCACCAGGGCGTAGACCACGTAGGCCTGCCTGCCCCGCTTCAGCTCGGCGCGGACGGCCTGGAAGGCCTCCTCGCGCCGGGCCGGCTTCAGCCAGCGGGTGGCCACGGGGCTGCGGCCGGGCGGAAGTTCGTCCACCACGCTGACGTCCAGGTCGCCGTACACGGTCATGGCCAGGGTGCGGGGGATGGGGGTGGCCGTCATCACCAGCACGTGGGGCCGCTCGCGGGCCTTGCGCGACAGTCCCAGGCGCTGCATCACGCCGAAGCGGTGCTGCTCGTCCACCACGGCCAGGCCCAGGCGGCCGAATTCCACCCCCCGCTGGATGAGGGCGTGGGTGCCCACGGCCACCAGGGGCCGGCCCGAGGCCAGGTGATCCAGCACCTCGCGCCTCTCCCCGCCCTTCTGCCCCTGCACCACCCGCAGCACCTCCAGGCCCAGGGGGTCGAAGATCCGGCGCAGCGTGCCCAGGTGCTGCTCGGCCAGAATCTCGGTGGGGGCCATCAGGGCGGCCTGGAACCCGTTGTCGCAGGCCCGGGCGCAGGCCATGGCCGCCAGCAGGGTCTTGCCGCAGCCCACGTCGCCCTGGATGAGCCGGTGCATGGGCCGGGGGGCCGAAAGGTCGCGCTGAAGCTCCTTCCACACCCGGCCCTGGGCCCGGGTCAGCTGGAATGGCAGGCCCGCCAGCAGCCCGGATTCCAGCGGCCCGCCGCCCTGGAAGGCCCAGCCCGGCTCCTGTTCCCTGCCGGACTTGCGCAGGGCCAGGCCCAGGCTGATGAGGAAAAGCTCGTCGAAGGCCAGGCGCCGCCGGGCCCGCAGCATTTCAGGCATGCCGGGCGGGAAGTGCAGCTCGGCCAGGGCCTGGGAAACCGGGACGAAACCCAGCTCCTCCAGCATGGCGGCGGGCAGGTGTTCGGGCAGGTCGGCGGCCGCGGGCAGGGCCTGGGCCATGGCCGCGCGCACCGGGCGCTGGCCCAGTTCCTTCACCAGGGGGTAGAGCGGCACGATGCGGCCGGTGTGGATGAGCTGCTCCTCGCCCTCGGGCAGCAGTTCGGCCTCGGGATTGAGGAGCTGGGCCCGGCCGGAGCGGAACTCGGCCCGCCCCGAGAGCACCACCTGGGCCCCTTCCTGGAAGCGCTTCTTCTGGAAGGGCTGGTTGAAGTACAGCGCCGTCACCAGCCCTGTGGCGTCCTGCACGGCCACCTCGGTGATGCTCATGCCCCGGCGCGTGCGGAAGGTGCTGGCCCCGCGCACCACCCCGCACAGGGTGGCCTGCCCGCCGGGCTTCAACCCCGAAACGGGCGTGAAGTGGCTGCGGTCCTGCCAGTCGCGGGGGTAATAATGGAGCAGGTCGCGCACCGTGGCCACGCCCAGCTTGCGCAGGGCCGCCGCCCGCTTGGGCCCGATGCCGGCCAGGTACATGGCCTCCATGTCCAGGCGCGGCGCGGCGCCCGGCGGCGCCGGCGCGGCGGGCCGCGAACCCTTGGCCGGGGCGGGACGGGGAGGGGTGGGAGGGGACGGGGACGCCGGGGCACGGGCCGGACCGACCCGGCCGCGCAGCCCCTGGAGGGCCTGGCGGGCCGCCTCCACGGCGGCCCGGCGGCCCGCGGAATCCAGGGACGGGTATCCCGTGAACAGACCCTCCAGCCGGGCCAGGGCCCGGGCCGCGCCGGAGCCGGCCATGGCCCCGGCCCTGCGGGCCCAGGCGCGCACGTAGGGCTCAAGGCCCCCGGCCACGGCCCTGTCCTGGAAGCCGGTCCTGGCCTCCAGGGCCAGGGGCTTGTCGATGATTTCCAGGATCTGTTCCAGGGTTTCCAAGCCTTCGCCCTCTCAAAAAAGCCTTGCTTTCCGGGAAGGCCTTTGCTAGATTTCTGCCTGCTTTTTGGAACTTTTGGAAGCGTTTCCGGGAAGGAGGTTTTTCGCGATGTCCAAGGTCTGCACCATCTGCAAAAAGAAGCCGGGCTACGGCAACAAGGTGTCGCACGCCAACAACCGCACCCGCCGCCGCTGGATGCCCAACCTGCAAAGCGTCCGCGCCAACATGGGCGGCACGGTCAAGCGCGTGGTCATCTGCACCCGCTGCCTGCGCTCCAACAAGATATTGAAGGCCGCCTGAGGCCCTTCGGGGCCGGTCGCTTCAAGGGCGTGGGGGAAACCCCACGCCCTTTTTTTTGCCTATCCGATGACGGCGATGGCGTCGATCTCCACGCTGGCCTCGCGGGGCACCTGGGCCTGAACCGTGGATCGGGCCGGCGGGTCGGACTGGAAATAGCGCTGGTAGACCTCGTTCATGAACTTGAAATCCCCCATGCTCTTCAGGTACACCGTGGTCTTCACCACCATCCCCAGGTCCGCGCCCGAGGCCTCCAGCACGGCCCTCAGGTTCTCCAGGACGCGTTCCGTCTCCTTGGCCACCCCGCCCGTCACCTTCATGCCGCTGGCCGGATCCAGGGGAAGCTGCCCGGAGACGAACACCAGGGGCCCGATCTTCACGGCCTGCGAATAGGGTCCCACCGCCGCCGGCGCGGCCGGCGTCTGAATGATTTCCTTCGGCATCCGGTCTCCTCAAGAAAAGGGTCCGCCCAAGATACGGGATTCGGCCCCCGCGTTCCACCCCTATTTGCCCTTCTCCCGCCGCTTCACGCTGGTGACCCCGTCCACCTGGTACAGGTTGAGCATCACGCGCTTGAGGTGGTCCAGGTTGAAGACCCAGACGGTGAAGCTTTCCGTGGCCATGCCGTCGCTCAGGGCGCGGGCCGAGGCCGCCGTCAGCAGGGTCTTCTGGTCGCGGTACTTGATGTTGCCGATGCAGGTCAGCATCTCGGCCATCACGCCGGGGCGGTTGTAGGAGGCCGCCACCAGCTCCACGGGCCTGGCCTGGGCGGCCAGGTCGCCCTCGCCCCCGGCCCAGGCCACCTCCACCAGGCGCTCGGACTTCTTGGAAAGCTCCGGCACGTTGACGCAGTCGGTGCGGTGGATGGAGACGCCCCTGCCCACCGTCACGTAGCCCAGAATGGGGTCCCCCTGCACCGGCGAGCAGCAGTGGGCGAAGGTGACCAGCACGTTGGAGAGCCCCTTGACCTCCACCCCCTGGGACAGCCCGGCGGGCCTCGGCGCCGGCGAGGCGGGTTTCTCCTTTTCCGCCGTCCTGGGCTTCTCCGTCCCCGGCTTCTCCGCCGCCTCCGCCGCCTCCGCGGCCGGCTTCAGCAGCGCCAGCACGTGGCGGGGGCTGACGCGGCGGCTCCCGATGGCCGTGAGCAGGTCCTCGATGCTCGAAAGGGAGAAGCGCCGGGCCGCCTCCAGCAGGGCCGGCGAGCTGAAGAAGTCGTGCATCTGCACCCCTTCCTTCTCCCGCTCCTTCTCCAGCGCCTCCCTGCCGCGCTCCAGGAACTGCTTCTGGTCGTTTTCCTTG
>JAJYGY010000108.1:1226-7628 GCA_021790555.1 bacterium | reverse complement strand
GTTCCCAGGCCCAGGGCGGGCATGGACCGGCCGTTTGGCAGCGGGATGGAGATCATGGGAGACTCCCTCTTGGTTGTGACCCAAGCGGATCCTTGCTTTCGCCCGCCCTCCGGCGGGACACAGGGCCTTCTTACCATGGCCCGGAGTGGGCCGCCACGCAAAAAAACGCGACAGGGTTTCTTTGCTTAAAACCGCCGCCAAAAATTTCTCCGAATCCCGGCATTTTTCTTTGACCTGGGCCCGGGGCCTGGGTTTAAGATGGAAACCATGGAAGACTTCCTCGAAAAATCGATGTCGCGGCTGAGGCGGGCCTCGGAGCGGGCGGCCGAACGCACGGCCAAGATGCACACCTTCGACCACGTGGACACGCGGGAGACCCTGGAGGAGCTGGTGGGCCGCAAGCTGAAGGGCCGCAAGCTGATCCTGGTCTCCAACCGCGAGCCCTACGCGCACGTGTACCAGGGCGAGGACGTCACCTGGTTCCGCTCGGCCGGGGGCCTGACCATCGCCCTGGATTCCATGGCCGCGGCCTGCCAGGCCGTGTGGATCTGCCACGGCGGCGGCAACGCCGACTTCACCGTCACCGATCCCCAGGGCCGCGTGGCCGTTCCGCCGGACCGGCCCCGCTACACCCTGAAGCGCCTGCGCCTGAGCCGCGAGGAGGAGCAGGGCTATTACGAGGGCTTCTCCAACGAGACTCTGTGGCCGCTGTGCCACGTCACCTACACCCGCCCGCGCTTTTCGTTCAAGGATTGGCAGACCTACCAGGCCGTCAACGACAAGTTCGCCAAGGCCGTGCTGGAGGAGGCCGACGAGGGCAGCATCGTGTTCCTGCAGGATTACCACCTGTCCCTGGTCGCCTCCATGCTTAAAAAGGAACGCCCAGACCTGACCACGGTGCTTTTCTGGCACATCCCCTGGCCCAACCCGGAGATCTTCCGAATCTTCCCCTGGAAGACCGAGCTGCTGGACGGACTGCTTTCCAACGACATCCTGGGGTTCCACCTGCGCTACCACGCCGAGAACTTCATGGAGACCGTGGGCCTGGAGCTGGAATGCCAGGCCGACTGGGACCGCATGCTCATCCGCCGCCAGCAGCGCTCCAGCCGGGTGCGGGCTTACCCCATCTCCATCGACTTCAAGGGCATTTTCGAGCAGGCCGAAAGCTCCAGCGTGGTGCGGGCCTGCCAGGACCTGCGCCGGCAGTTCCGCCTGACCGGCCGCAAGGTGGGCCTGGGCGTGGACCGGCTCGACTACACCAAGGGCATCCCCGAACGCCTGGACGCCCTGGACCGGCTTTTTGAGAGGTACCCCGAGCACCGCGGCCAGTTCACCTTCGTGCAGGTCGGCACGCCCAGCCGCACGCACCTGGAGGACTACAAGCAGGTGGTCTCCACCGTGGAGCAGCGCTGCGACGAGGTCAACGAAAAGTACGGCCAGGACGGATGGCAGCCGGTCGTCTTCCTGAAGGGGCACCAGAATTTCGACACGCTCATCCCCTTCTACAAGCTGGCCGACCTGTGCCTGGTCAGCTCCCTGCACGACGGCATGAACCTGGTTGCCAAGGAGTTCGTGGCCGCCTCCAGCAACGACCGGGGCGTGCTCATCCTTTCGCCCTTCACCGGCGCGGCGCGCGAGCTGGAGCAGGCCCTGCTGGTAAACCCCTACGACACCGAGGCCTTCGCGGAATCCATCCACCAGGCGCTCTCCATGCCGGCCGAGGACCAGAAGGTGCGCCTGGAGCGCATGCGCCACACCGTGGCCGAGAACAACATCTACACCTGGGCGCAGGCTATCCTGAACGACGTGGTGCGGCTGGCGGAAGACAGCCAGATCAACCCCGCGCCGGCGGCCTGAGGCGCCGTGGCGGCCCGCCTCTTCCATCCCGGACCCCCGCGGCGGCTGGCTTCGATGGCCCGCGGGCCCCTGCTGCTGCTGCTGGATTTCGACGGCACCCTGGCGCCCCTGGCGCCCAGCCCGGCGCGGGCGCGGATGCCGGGCCGGACCCGCCGGGCCCTGCGGGCGCTGGCGCGGGGCGGCGCGGCCCTGGCCCTGGTGAGCGGGCGCGGCCTGAAGGACCTGAAGGCCAAGGCGGGCCTGCCGGGCCTGGTGCTGGTGGGCAACCACGGCCTGAGCTGTGGCCGGCGCGGCCTGGGGTTTTCCTCGGCCCGGGCCGCCGCCTGGCGGCGCCAGGCCCGCCGGGTCCTGTCCCGGCTGGCCCCCCTGGCCGCCTCGGTGCCGGGCTGCCTGCTGGAGGACAAGGGCCTGGACCTGAGCCTGCACGTGCGCCAGGTGAGGCCGGCGCGGCGCGCGGCCCTGCTTGAAGAGGCCGGCGCCCTGGGGGCGGGGATGGGCATGCGGGTCAAGATGGGCAAGCTGGCCCTGGAATTCCGCCCGCGCGGCCGCAGGAACAAGGGATGGGCCGTGCGCCGCCTGGCCGGCGGTCCGCTGGCGCGGGGATGGAGGCGGTCCGGCCTGTGCCTGTACGTGGGCGACGACCGCACCGACGAGGACGCCTTCAGGGCCCTCAAGGGCCTGGGGCCCCGGGCCTTCGGGGTGAAGGTCGGCGGGGGAAGCACGGCCGCCGGGTACCGGGTGGAAGATCCGGCCGAGGTGGCCAGGCTGCTGGAATGGCTGGTGGACATCAGGGGAGAAGCTCCGCGGTGAGGGCGGACCCGGGAGCGCCGCTCATTTCGGCCGGACGCCCGCCAGGCGGTGTCGCGGCCCTGAAATGAATTATGGAGGGAGGTTTTGCCATGAATCCCAACGACGGAAACATCTGGCTGGCGCCGTTCGCCCAGCTGTGGGGGGATATTTCCCAGTACCTGCCGCACCTGGTGGCAGCGCTGGTGGTGCTGCTGGGGGGCTTTGCCGTGGCCTGGCTGTTGCGCCAGCTGGCGGCGCGGGTCTTCAACTGGTTCAAGATGGACGAGAAGCTCTCGGGCCTGTGGCTTTCCAAGCTGTGGACGCGCGGCCTTGGGCACCAGCCCTCGGTGGCCGCCTCCAACTTCTGCTTCTATTCGGTGCTGTGCCTTTCCATGATCCTGGCCGTGAGGCTGCTGGGCGAGGCCTTCGGCCAGACCATCCTGGCGGCCCTGCTGGAGATGATCCCGCGCGTGCTCAGCGTCATCCTCATCCTGCTGCTGGGGACCCTGCTGGCCATGTTCCTGTCCGTGCTTTCGCAGATGGCCCTGGCGGGCTACGAGGTGCAGCATCCGCACTTCTGGGGCAAGGTCATCGCCTGGGGCACCTTCATCGTGGCCGCCATGTTCTCGCTGGAACAGCTGGGCCTGGCCGGCCGCGTGCTGACCGTGGTCGTGCTGATCCTGCTGGGCGGCATCTCCCTGGCCGCGGCCCTGGCCTTCGGCCTGGGCTGCAAGGACCTGGCCAAGGAGTTCCTGATCGAGCTGCTCCGCGGCGAGGAAAACGGCGCGCGGGAGCCCTGACATGCCGCGTCCCTTCGTGTTCATGACCTCCATCCACGCCGTCCAGCTGACGGGCCTGCGGGCCTCCAACCTGGCCGAGCTGCACGCCGGGCTTTCGGGCGCGGACGACGCCTGCGTGTACCACCACACCCACCGCTTCCTGCGCACGCTGCACTTTCTGCCGGACGCCCCCAATTCGGATTTCGCCCTGTGGGTGGGGGAGAACCTGCGCGAGGACCTGCTGGCCGAGCGCCTGGCCTCGCTGGACCTGAGGGATTTCGAGTCCATGGGCGAGCTGAAGGCCGTGCTGCTCTCCATGCTGGAGAAGGCGCGGCAGGACGACGAACGCTGGAAGCGGCGCGTTCCGCCGGGCCTGGAGTTCCACTTCTGCCGCTCCACCAGCCTGGTGCTTTCCACGGGCCGCGAGGCCGCCGGGCTCGAGGATTTCATCGCCGGGCTGGGCGAGGTGGACGCGGGCTGCCTCTACTACCACCTGGTGGAGGCCCCCCTGAGGCGCCACGAGGACGAGTGGAGGGGCAACGACTTTTCGGAATGGCTGGCCAAGGAGATGGGGCTGGAGGAGGAGGCCCGCAAGATGGCCGAGCTGGACCCCTACCTGCAGGACCTGGAGGCCCTGCGCGGCAAGATGCTGGAAGTACTGCGGGGCGGGCACCTGCGGGCCGTGGTGGAAAGGGTGCTGGCCCGGCACGCGCCCTCGGAGACCGGGGAGGTGGTGCGCAAGCTGCTGCAGAAATGGAGGTCTTCCTGATGGCTTCGCCCTACGCGGCCTACCGCGACATCATCGGCCGGCACGACCACGACCTGCTGGAGAGGGTGGCTTCGGCCCTGAGGGACCGCGAGGTGGTGATGGTGAATTCCACCCGGGAGGGCGGCGGGGTGGCCGAGATCCTGCAGAACATGATCCCCCTGATGAACGAACTGGGCCTGAAGGTGACCTGGGAGGTGGTGGAGGGCAACCCGGGCTTCTTCGCCTGCACCAAGACCCTGCACAACGCCCTTCACGGGAGGAGCGAGCCCCTGACCGAGGCCATGGTGAAGGCCTACTGGGACACCACCCGCGCCAACGCCGAGCGCCTCTCCAAGGTTCTGGACCGCGAGATCGTCTTCATCCACGACCCCCAGCCGGCCGGGCTGATCCGGCACCTGCGCCGGGAGGGGCAGCGCTGGGTCTTCCGCTGCCACATCGACGTGTCGGCTCCCCACCCGCCGGCCTGGGATTTCCTGCGGCCCCTGGTGGAGGCCCACGACGCCTCGGTGTTCTCGCACCCCAGCTTCAGCCAGAAGCTGGGCATCCCCCAGTTCCTCATCCCGCCGTCCATCGACCCGCTGTCGGACAAGAACAAGCCCCTGCCCGACGACTTCGTGGCCAAGACCCTGGCGCGCTTCGGCCTGGACCCGCGGCGCCCCCTGGTGACCCAGATCTCGCGCTTCGACAAGCTGAAGGACCCCCTGGGCGTCATCGGGGCTTTCGCCCTGGTGAAGAAGACCCATCCCCACGCCCAGCTGCTGCTGGCCGGGGGAGGGGCCACCGACGACCCGGAATCGGCCCACATCCTGCCGGCCATCCAGGAGGCGGCCTCGCGCGACAAGGACATCCACGTGCTGGAGCTGCCGCCCTTCTCCGACCTTGAGATCAACGCGCTCCAGCGGGGAAGCTCGGTGGTGCTGCAGAAGTCGCTGAAGGAGGGTTTCGCCCTGACCGTGGCCGAGGCCCTTTGGAAGGAGCGGCCGGTGGTGGCCACGGCCGTCGGCGGCATCCCCCTGCAGGTGCTCAACGGAAAGACCGGCTGGCTGGTCCACAGCGTGGAAGGGGCGGCCTACGCCATCCGGCGCGTGCTGGAAAGGCCGGAGGAGGCCGCGGCGCTGGGACGCCAGGGCAGGGAGCACGTGCGGCGGAATTTTCTCATCACCCGGCATATGCGCGAATATTTAAGCCTTTTCCTGTGCGCGCTCCACCCGGGCCAGGATCCGGTGGAATTGCGGGTGGCAGGGGCAGGGGAGCCCCCGGAACCGGAAGGAGGTCCGAGCCGTAATAATAATTGAGGAATCACCATGATTTGTTTTATAAAGTTTAGGTCCTTTCGTTCCAGATCCGTCTTCAGGAGGTTGTGCCATGTCCGAGCCAGTTCCCGCAACACCCCAGGTGAAACCTCCTACCCCCGCGCCGGCGGCCGTCGCCGCCAAGCCGGCCGCTCCCGCGGCAGGCGCGCTGCCGGAAGGCCAGTACAGCCGCCGCGACTTCCTCAACCTGATCGGCTGGGCCTGGTTGAGCGCCGCCCTGGGCGGTTTCGCCCTGGCCGCGGTCCGTTACATGTTCCCCAACATCCTCTACGAGCCCAACCCGGTCTTCAAGGCGGGCTTCCCCAAGGACTACCCACTCCTGCCCAACCAGGGCCCCATCGGCGCGGAATACACCGTGGACCTGAGGTGGCAGAAGTCTCACCGCGTGTGGATCGTCACCACGGCCGACGGGCCCATGCTGGGTGACAAGGGAAACCCGGGCATCTGGGCCTTCTGGGCAAAGTGCACCCACCTGGGCTGCACCCCCCGCTGGGTGCCCACGGACAAGCGCTTCGAGTGCCCCTGCCACGGGTCGCAGTATTCCGTGGATGGCGCCAACATCGCCGGGCCCGCCCCGCTCCCTCTGTTTCGATGCGCCGTGACACTGTCGCAGGATGGACAGATCGTGGTCAACAAGTCCATCGTGGCCGACACCCCTTCCGCCGTGGAGACGGACCAGTACTTCATCAAGAAGTCCCGTTACGCCTGAGGCCGCCCCAGGAGGCGCCGAAACCGAGGAGGGGGGATGCGGGATGTATGGATGACCTGGTCCAGGCCGGCGGCCGCCCTGGCCGCCGCGCTTCTGGCCGGGTGGTTCGTCAAAAGGATCCTGTTGAGGTGGCTGGAAAGGGTCTTCGAGCGGTCCTCCCGGCGCTGGGACGAGCTGATTTTCGCC
>JAJYGY010000108.1:0-1216 GCA_021790555.1 bacterium | reverse complement strand
GCTCCCACGTCCTCTTCTGGTTCCTGCTGGCCGGCCTCGGCCTGGCCCTGCGCCTGGCGCCCGTGGAATTCCGCTGGGAGCCCTGGGCCGACCGGGGCCTGCTGGCCCTGTTCCTCGTCTCCCTCACCCTGGCCGTGGCCAGCCTTTCCGCCCACCTGATGGACCACCTGGGCCCGGAATGGGGCCTGGAAGTCTCGGCCATGAGCCTGACCCGGAGCGTCGCCAGGGTGGCGGTGCTGGGGACGGGCCTCCTGCTCATCCTGGCCAACCTGGGCATCTCCATCACCCCGCTGCTGACGGCCTTGGGCGTGGGATCCCTGGCCGTGGCCCTGGCCCTGCAGGACACCCTCTCAAACCTGTTTTCCGGCTTCCACATCATCCTCAACAA
Source organism: bacterium (assembly GCA_021790555.1). GTDB lineage: Bacteria > Oederibacteriota > JAJYGY01 > JAJYGY01 > JAJYGY01 > JAJYGY01. Next base: position 828 of record JAJYGY010000108.1, on the reverse strand, counting down.
GCAGATCAGCGTGGGGGATTACATCAAGCTGGATTCCGGCCAGGCCGGCTACGTCAACGACATCGGCTGGCGCTCCTGCCGCATCCGCGAACTGGCCGGCAACCTGGTGCTGGTGCCCAACAACAAGCTGAACCAGGCGGTGGTCACCAACTACTTCCGGCCGGAAAAGGACCTGGCCGTGCTGGTGCAGGTGGGCGTGGGCTACGGCAGCGACCTGGAGCGGGTGGAGCGGGTGACCGTCGAGGTGGGCGAGGAGGTCATGCGCGAGGTGCAGGGGGGCGTGTCCGATTTCAAGCCCTTCATCCGCTACCACACCTTCGGCGACTCCTCCATCAACTTCTCCGTCATCCTGCGCGGCAGGGAATTCACCGACCAGTACCTCATCACCCACGAGTTCATCAAGCGCCTGCACGCGCGCTACAGCAAGGAAGGCATCGAGATCCCGTTCCCGCAACGGGTGGTGACCATGAACAAGGAGGGATGATGACGCGATTCGACCCGGCCAGGAGCCTGCTTTCCGCCGTTTTGCCCGCCCTGATCCTCCTTTCGGGGTGTTCGTCCGGCCCGGGCGCGGGGGGCAGGACCCGCGTGGTCTTCGCCGCCGGCGGGGCTCCCGCCGAGGTGCAGGCCTGGAAGGGCGTCCTCCGCGCCTTCGAGAAGTCCGACACCACGGTGGCGGTGGAACTGCGCACCCTGCCGGCCTCCTCCGACCTGCAGCTGCAGGCCTACACCACGGCCCTGGGTTCGGGCCAGGCCCCCTACGACCTGATGCGCCTGGACCTGGTCTGGCTGGCCTCCTTTTCGGCCAAGGGCTGGCTGCAGCCCCTG
>JAJYGY010000314.1:6409-7635 GCA_021790555.1 bacterium | reverse complement strand
TCGGCCTTCATGGTGGCCGAGCCGGGCTTCCAGTTGGCCGGGCAGACCTCGCCGTGCTCGGCCGTGAACTGGTAGGCCTGCAGCAGGCGCAGGGTCTCGTCGACGCTGCGGCCCACGGAAAGGTTGTTGACCATCGAGCACTGCACCACGCCCTGGGGGTCGATGATGAACAGGCCGCGCAGGGCCTTGCCGTCCGCCATGGCGATCTCGAAGTTCTTCGTCATGCTGCGGTCCAGGTCGGAGACGAGGGGGAAGTTCAGCCTGCCCAGGCCGCCCTTGGCGCGGGGGGTGTTGATCCAGGCCAGGTGGGTGAACACGCTGTCCACGGAGCAGCCCAGCAACTGGGCGTTGAGCTTCCTGAACTCCTCGGCGCGGTCGGAGAAGGCCGTGATCTCGGTGGGGCAGACGAAGGTGAAGTCCAGCGGGTAGAAGAAGAGGACCACCCAGCGGCCCTTGTACGACGAAAGGGAAACCTTTTCTATCCTGCCGTCGACGGCGGCCTCGGCGGTGAAATCCGGGGCGGGATTGGAGACGATCATGGTGAGCTCCTAAGCGGAATGGGGGAGTGGGATGCCGGGGTCCAACAGCGGGGCCCATGAAAGGGTTACGTAAATCTACCCGCGGGGGATTGAATGTTCAAGGCAAAGATCGCCCGGCCCGGGCGCTTGCCCTTTTCCGGGTTTGTTGTTAAGGTCGTGGCCTTGGCGCGCGTTTCCGGAGGCGCCCCGGCCACCAGATGGGAGGCGGAGATGAGATGGACGGCGGCGGCCCTGCTGGCCGGGGCCCTGTTCCTGGGGGCCTGTTCGGCCAAGGTGGAGAACCACAGCAACACCGGCGTGATCGACGCCATCCAGGAGGGAGGCAAGGTGGTGGTCATCGACGCCCCCGCGTTTCCCGACGGCTTCATGGACGCCATGGCCATGCCCTACGACACCGTGGATCCGGGGATCACCCGGGGGCTGAAGCCGGGGGACAGGGTCTTCTTCACGGTGACCAGGAAGGAGGGTTACTACCCCATCACGGTGCTGCGCAGGCTCACCGGCACGGCCGGGGCGGAGCCCTGAACCGGGCGGGCGGATCGGACTTGACGCCGGAAGGGGTTTCCGGTATCTTTTAGTTGAAAATGGTTTTCACTTGATAACGGAGATCAAAATGGTCAAGACCCGCGGGGAAGTGGAAGCCTTTTTCAAGCGGTTGAAACAGAAGGATTTCAAGGCCACGCCCCA
>JAJYGY010000314.1:0-6399 GCA_021790555.1 bacterium | reverse complement strand
GCGCCTGCGGATCGCCGAGGCCGTCTTCGCCACGCACCGCCACTTCACCGCCGAGGAACTCTACTGGGCCGTGAAGAAGAAGGAACCCCTGGTGGGCCGGGTGACGGTGTACCGAACCCTGACCCGGCTGGTGGAGGCGGGCATGGTGGAGGAGCTTTCGCTGACCAAGGGCGTGGCCACCTACGAGCACGTGTTCGGCCACTGCCACCACGACCACCTGATCTGCGTGCGCTGCGGGGCGGTGAAGGAGCTGTGCTCGGACCGGCTTGAAAAGATGAAGCGGGAGGAGGCCGAGGCCAACGGCTACGAGGTGGTCTCGCATTCCCTCAAGATCTACGGGCTGTGCCCCAAATGCGGCGGGCGGCGGCCCAAATCCAAGAGCCGCAAGGAGGATTGAGATGCACATCGCCGAAGGGGTACTGACCGGTCCCTGCGTGGTGGCCACCAACGTGGTGGGCTATGCCGTGATCGGGTGGGGGGCCTGGTCGATGAAAAAGTTCACGGAAAAGTCGGCCAGCCGCAGGCCCCTGCTGGGCATGGCGGGCGCCTTCATCTTCTTCGTCTCGCTGATCCACATTCCGGCCTTCGGGGGCACCACCTGCTCGCACCCCTGCGGCACGCCCCTGGCGGCCATTCTGCTGGGGCCGGGGGTCACGGCCGGGCTGGCGGCCTGTTCGCTCCTGCTGCAGGCCCTCTTCTTCGCCCACGGCGGCATCACCACCCTGGGCGCCAACACCATCACCCTGGGCCTGGTGGGAGCGGGCAGCGGCTGGCTGGCCTTCAAGCTGGCGCGCAAGGCGGGCTGGTCCCTGGGCGTGGCCGCGGGCCTGGCCGGCCTGGTGGGCGACGTGCTGACCTACGCCATGAACATCGTCATCCTGGGGGTCCAGTTCGCCTACGTGTCGCCGACGCCCCAATACAGCTTCTGGGGCTACGCCAGGGTGCTGGCCCTGGCCTACCTTCCGGTGCAGGGGCCCATCGCCCTGGGTGAGATGCTGGTGACGGGCTACGCCGTGGCGGCCATCGCCCGGCAGCGGCCCGAGGTGATGGAATCGCTGGGCGTGCTGGCCCGCGAGGCGCGGCCCGCCCTCCTGGCGCTGCTGCTGGGCCTGGGCCTGCTTTCGGCGGCGCCGGCGCGCGCGGCCCTGGCCGCGGCGCCGGGGAACGCCCCCGCCGGCCGGGCCGCCGGCGCCGCCTACGCGGCCAAGGCCGACCCCGCCCCCACCATGGAGCCGGGCCTGGCCCTGGACGACAAGGCCATGGTCATCGCCGAGCAGGCCGGCGAGCATCCCCACGGGCCCTATTTCGACATGTCCAAGATTTCGCCGGACATCTGGGACAGCTTCATGATGTTCGCCGGCCTCATCCCCGGATTCCTGCTGGGGCGCTGGTGGCACCTGCTGTTCGGGGAAAAAAAGGGGGCGGGTTCCGGGATTTGAATCCCAGTGGAAGGTGGAAGGCCGGGAGGGTGGGCCGGTTTTCCGAAAGGAGGGTGGCATGCACATCACCGAAGGGGTCCTGACAGGCCCCAGCCTTGTCGTCACCAACGCCGTCGGCCTGGCCGTGATCGGATGGGGGGCCTGGCGGATGGGGAAATTCGCCGGGGGCATGGCCAACGGAAAACCCCTGCTGGGCATGGCGGCGGCCTTCATCTTTTTCGCCTCGCTGATCCCCATCCCGGCCTTCGGGGGCACCACCTGTTCGCATCCCTGCGGCACCCCCCTCGCCGCGGTTCTGCTGGGGCCGGGTGTGACGGCGGGGCTGGCCGCCTGCTCGCTGCTGCTGCAGGCGCTCTTTTTCGCCCACGGGGGAATCACCACCCTGGGGGCCAACACCCTGGCCCTCGGCCTGGCGGGCGCGGGCGGCGGCTGGCTGGCCTTCAGGCTGGCCCGCGGGGCGGGCTGGTCCCTGGGCTTCGCGGCGGGCCTGGCCGGTCTGGTGGGGGACCTGGCGACCTATGCCGTCAACCTCGTCATTTTGGCCGTCCACTTCGCCTGGGTTTCCCCCGCTCCGCAATACACCTTTGGGGGCTACGCGGCGGCGCTGGCCCTGGCCTACCTGCCGTTGCAGGGCCCCATCGCCGTCGGGGAGATGCTGGCGACGGGCTGGGCCGTGGCGGCCATGGCCCGGCGGAGGCCCGAAGTGATGGAATCGCTGGGAGTCGTGGCGCGCAAGGCCAGGGCCGCGGCCCTGGCCGCCCTGGCGGGCCTGGGGCTGCTTTCGGCCCTGCCGGCGTTGGGCGCCGCGGCGGCCCCTGAAGACCTGTCCCTGGCGCCCGCCTCCGCGGAGGCCGCGCGGGAGCCCGGAACCGGACCGGCCCTGGACGACAAGGCCGTGCTCATGGCGGAGAAGGCGGGCCTGCGTCCCCGCGGACCCTACCTGGACGTTTCCGCGTTTTCGACGGAAATCTGGGACGCTTTCCTGATGCTGGCGGGACTGATTCCCGGATTCTTGATCGGGCGCGGTTGGCACCTGCTGTTCGGGGATAAGGCGGGGGCCAGGGCCTAGGGGGGGGCGATGTCCGGACAGCTGAACGTCCACGATTTCCTGGAAATAGAGAAGTCGCAGTTCACGGGAAGGGCCCGCGGCTGGAGGCGCTGGGACGCGCGGCCCAAGGTGGCCCTGGCCGCGGCGGCCATGCTTTCCAATTCGCTGTGGGCCAGGGCCCGGCTTTCCGAATGCCTGCTGGGCGCGGCCCTGGTGCTGCTGGCCGCCTCGCGGGTGTCGTGGAAGCTGCTGCTGCTGTTCCTGCTGGCCCCGGCCTGGGCCATCCTTGCCCTGGTGGTGGGCTATTCCATGGGCTTCGGCCACCAGGCCTGGTTCAGCCTGGGCCCCCTCCATTTCACCCACGACGGGATGGCCATGGGCCTGAACGCGGGGCTGAGGGTGACCACGGACGTGTCCTGGGCCGGGCTGCTGATGCTGACCACGCCCTTCGCCGACACGCTGCAGGCCCTGCGCTGGTTCAGGGTGCCGGCCGTGCTGGTGGACACGCTTTCGTTCATGTACCGCTACGTGTTCCTCCTTTTGGACGAGTTCACGGCCATGAAGACCTCGGCCAAGGCGCGGGGGGGGTTCAACGGCTTCTCCAGCACGGCTTCCACGTCCGGCCAGATCGCGGCCAACATCTTCCTTCGCTCCTACGACCGGGCCGAACGCATCAGCCAGGCCATGCGCGCCAGGGGCGGGGAAGGATGAGGCAGGAAGGGTTGGAAGGCCGGTTCGGGGGGGGTGCGCGGACGGGCGGCGGGTTCCGGCCGGGGGCCGCGGACGTCCATTCCAGAAGGGGTGCCATGCCATCGCAAAGGATCCTTGAAATCCTGAAGTCCGATTCGTGCCCGCAGGCCTGCGACATCTCGCCCCTGCCCATCCCGCCCGGGGTGCCGGCCCTGGAATGCCTGGACCTGCGCTTCAGCTACCACGACGGCGTGGAGGCGGTGGCGGGGGTCGGCTTCCAGGTGAAGGCGGGCGAGGCCGTGGCCCTTTGCGGCCCCAACGGTTCGGGCAAGACCACCCTGCTGAAGCTGCTCACCGGCCTCCTGCAGCCCCAGTCCGGGACCATCCGGCTGGCGGGGCGGGAACTGAAGGGCGACAACGCCGGACAGGCCTTCCGCTCCGTGGGGCTGCTGTTCCAGGATTCGCAGGACCAGCTGTTCTGCAACAACGTTCTGGAGGACGTCTCCTTCGGCCTGAAAAACCTGGGCCTGGAGTCCTCCGAGGTTCAGGCCCGGGCTTCCCTGGCCCTGCACCTGGCCGAGGCCGAACACCTGAAGGGCCGCCCCATCCACCACCTCTCCGGCGGCGAGATGAAGCGCGTGGCCCTGGCCGGGCTCATAGACATGCGCACCACCGTCATCATCCTGGACGAGCCCACGGCGGGGCTGGACCCGGCCGCCACCGGCCACCTGATGGAGCTGGTGCAGCACCTGCACCGCGACCACGGTTACGCCCTTCTGGTGGTGACCCACGAGATGGACCTGGTGCCCCGCCTGGCGGACCGCGTGCTGGTGATGCGCGAGGGCAGGGTGGTGGCCGACGGGCCGTCCCGCCAGGTGCTCACCGACGTGCCCCTGCTGGAGGGCGCCCGGCTGAAGCCGCCCGAGATCACCAAGTACTTCTTCCAAAAGGCCCTCCAGGAGGGGCGCCGGCCGGAATGGCTGCCGCTCTCCGTGGAGGAGGCCCTTCTGCCCGGCAAGGCCGGCCGGAACGGGCACCCATGAGCGGCCTCCCCCCCGAACCATGAAATCCAAGATCCTCCTCGTGTCCGGTTTCCTGGGTTCCGGCAAGACCAGCTTCCTGCGCCACTGGCTGGAAAACCTCAAGCCCGCAGGCGAAAGCGCGGCCCTGGTGGTCAACGAGATCGGCGCCACCAACTGGGACGCCCTGCTCCTGGAGCGCTTCGGCCTGGACACCCTGAAGCTGCTTTCGGGCTGCCTGTGCTGCTCCCAGAAGGAGGAGCTCTTCCGGGGCCTGAAGCGCCTGCTGGAGAAGCCGGCGGGCGGCCGGGCCGGAGTTTCGATGAACTCCGGCACTGGGCCCGCCGGCCCGGTGCCGGCGGCCCAGCCGGACTGGGTCCTCGTCGAATCCTCGGGCCTGGCCGAGCCGGCCGAGACCCTGGACACCCTGCTGCATCCCGCCTTCCGTCCCCTGGCCTCGCTGGCCGCCGCCGTCACCGTGGTGGACGCCGGGCGCCTGCACCGCCGCGCTTCGCGGGGTTCCCCGGCGGCCGGTTCCCGGGCCACGGAACTGATGGACAAGCAGGCCTCCTACGCCAGCCTGCTGCTGGCCAACAAGGCCGACCTGGTGCCCGCCGCGTCCCGGCCCGGCGTGGAGACGGCGCTCCGCGCGGCCAACCCGCGCGCCCGGCTGGAATGGACCCTGGATGGCCGCCTGGACGGGGCCGCCTGGCGGGCCGAGCTGGAGGCGCCCCTGCTGCTGAAACCCGGGGCGGAAAATTCCCCTGGCGTTTTGAGCTTCGACGGGTATTATTCCTGGGAATATTTCCCGGCCTCGGCCTTCCAGCCCGGCCGCCTGCTGGAATCCCTGCGGAGGCTGCCAGCCGGCGTGGAGCGGGTGAAGGGCCTGGCGCGCCTGGAGGACGGTTCCTGGGTGCTGGTGCAGGTGGCGGCCGGGCAGGCCCGCCTGCATCCCTGGACCGAGGAGCCGGACCTGAAACCCCAGCTGACCTTCATCGGCAGGGACCTGGACGGCGGGAAGCTGGAATCGATATTGAAGGAGGCATTGGGTCAGGGGTTTGGGCCGGGACCCCGCCCCGGCTGATCGCCGGGCACCCCTGCCAGGCCTGGAGAGAAATTGGATTCGCATCGCCCCGCACACCGTGCGGGGCGATGCCACCAGGCCCGGAGGGCCTTAGCTCGGTGGCATCGATGATCCTCATCACCAACGACGACGGCATCCTGGCGCCGGGGCTGGCGGCGTTGCACAGGGAGCTCCGCAGGCTGGACAGGTGCCTGGTGGTGGCGCCGGACGCCGAGCGCAGCGCGGCCGGTCATTCCATCACCATGGCGCTGCCCCTGCGCGTGCAGCCGGTGAGGCGCGGGGGCGCCCTGTTCGGCTACGCCGTTTCGGGCACCCCGGCCGACTGCGTCAAGATCGCCCTGGGAGCCGGGCTGGTCAAGAGGCCGGCCCTGGTCGCCTCGGGCATCAACCTGGGGCCCAACACCGGCACCAACATCCTCTATTCCGGCACGGTCTCCGCCGCCACCGAGGCGGCCATGCTGGGCCTGCCGGCCATGGCCCTGTCCCTGGACTGCTTCAGGGACCCGGACTTCCGCCCGGCCGCGTCCTTCGCACGCAGGCTGGCCGCCCAGGTCCTGAAGCGCGGCCTGGCGCCCTCCACCCTGCTCAACGTCAACGTGCCCCACCGGGCCGCCTCCCGGATCCGCGGGGTGAAGGTGACGCGCCAGGGCTCCTTCCGCTTCGAGGACAAGTTCGTCAAGCGCCGGGACCCCCATGGCCGCGACTACTACTGGCTCACCGGGGCCCGCAAGGTCCATTCCCGGGGCGCGGACTGCGACGACCGGGCCCTGAAACAGGGATTCATCAGCGTCACGCCCATCGGCTACTCCATGACGGACCAAAGCCAGGTGGCGGGCCTGAAAGAGTGGGATTTTTCATAAAACTCCTTGACGGGTAATGTTTTTCCTGGATAATCGGGCCGTGGATCCGGCGCCCGGAAGCGCGGGCAGATCCACGTTTTGGCAGTTGAGACGGGCGCGTAGCTCAGTTGGTTAGAGCGCTTCCTTGACATGCAAGAGGTCCCCGGTTCGAGTCCGGTCGCGCCCACCATTTTTCCACGCAGCCCCTTCGGCAGCCTCGGGGCCGACAGTCCTGAAATCCAGGGGCGTCCGGGTTTCGTATTGACACAGAAGGCGATTC
>JAJYGY010000088.1 GCA_021790555.1 bacterium | reverse complement strand
GGTAGTGCGGGCCATCGACGTGGTCCAGATGGCCCTGGAGGCTTTCGGGGCGCCCATTTATGTGCGGCGCGAGATTGTCCACAACCGCCACGTGGTGCGCGAACTGGCCGGGAAGGGCGCGGTTTTCGTGCACGAGGTGGACGAGGTTCCCTTCGGCCAGCGGGTGATCTATTCGGCCCACGGGGTCTCTCCGGCCGTGCGCGAGACCAGCCGGCAGCGCGGCCTGAAGGTGATCGACGCCACCTGCCCCCTGGTGACCAAGGTGCACCTGGAGGCCGTCAAGTTCTCCAGGCAGGGCTATTCCCTGGTGCTCATCGGCCACCGCGACCATGACGAGATCGAAGGCACCCTGGGCGAGGCCCCCGCGGCCACCCAGGTGGTCTCCTCGGTGGAGGAAGTCGCCGCGCTTTCGGTGCCCGACCCCAAAAGGGTGGCCTACCTCACCCAGACCACCCTGAGCCTGACCGAGGCCAGGGACATCATCCAGGCCCTGAAGGAGAAGTTTCCGGACATCCAGGGCCCCCAGTCGCAGGACATCTGCTACGCCACGGAAAACCGCCAGGTGGCCGTGGGCAACGTGGCCCACCAGGCCGGCCTGGTCCTGGTGGTGGGATCGAACAACAGCTCCAATTCCAACCGCCTGGTGGAGGTCTCGCGCAACCTGGGCACCGCCGGCCACCTCATCGACCAGGCCTCGGCCATCGACCCGGCCTGGCTGGACGGCGTGGACACCGTGGCCGTGACGGCCGGGGCCTCGGCGCCCGAGGTGCTGGTGGAGGACGTGCTGGAAGCCCTGCGGGGCCGCGGCTTCACCCGGGTGGAGGAAGTGGAGGCCAGGCGCGAGGACGTGCGCTTCGCCCTGCCCAAGGGGCTGCAACAGGAAGGCGCCGGACCCCTGGCGTTGAATTGAGGAAGCGGTTTTCAAGGTCGCCAAGACGATGATCAAACAGACCCAGGAACCTGAATCGCCGGCCCTGCCGGGGCCGGAGCGGCCCGCCGCCTCCAAGCTGGGGCGGGCCGTCGCCCGGGCCAGGGATTTCCTGCTTTCCCTCCAGCACGCCGAAGGCTACTGGTGCGGCGAGCTGGAAGCCGACGCCATGCTGGAGGCGGACTACATCTTCCTGCACACCCTGCTGGAAAGCGGCGACGAGGGCCGCCTAAAGCGGGCCCTGGCGGAGATGATGCGCACCCAGAACGAGGACGGCAGCTGGAGCATCTACCCCGGGGGGCCCGGCAACCTGTCGCTCTCGGTGAAGTGCTATTCGTCGGCCAAGCTGATGGGGCTGCCCGCCTCCGACCCCCGCCTGGCCAGATGCCGCGGCTGGGTGCTGGAGCACGGCGGCGTGGTGGCCGTGAACACCTTCACCAAGCTCTACCTGTGCGCCCTGGGAGAGTACGACTACGACGCGGCCCCGGCCATCCCGCCGGAGATCGTGCTTTTTCCGCGCTGGTTCTACTTCAACATCTACGAGATCTCGGCCTGGTCGCGCTCCATCCTCATCCCCCTGGCCGTCATCTACGCCAAGAAGCCCTTCAAGAAGATCCCGGCGGAGAGGGGCATCGACGAGCTGTTCGTGGGAGGGCGGGCCGGCGCCGTGCTGCGCCTGCGCCACGACCGCCGCAGGCTGTTGTCCTGGCGCAACTTCTTCATCGGCCTGGACAGGATCATGCACTGGGCCGAGATGGTGCACATCCGCCCCCTGCGCGCCCTGGCCCTGCGCCGGGCCGAAAAGTGGATCCTGGAACGCCTGGAAATGAGCGACGGCCTGGGTGCCATCTACCCGGCCATGCTCAACGCCATCATCGCCCTGCGCTGCCTGGGGTACACCGAGGACGATCCGCGGGTGAAGCGGGCCCGGGCCGAATTCGCGAAGCTGGGCATCGAGGAGCCGGCCCGCGAGGACCTGCCCGAGCCCACCTTCCGCATGCAGCCCTGCGTGTCCCCGGTCTGGGACACGGCCCAGGCCGTCTTCGCCCTGGCCGAGGCCGGACTGCCCCAGGACGACCCGCGCCTGGCCAAGGCCGCGGAATGGCTGCTTTCCAAGGAGGTTCGCCACCGGGGGGACTGGGCCGTGAAGGTCAAGGGCGTGGAGCCGGGGGGATGGTACTTCGAGTTCAACAACGAGTTCTATCCCGACACCGACGACACGGCCCAGGTGCTGCTGGCCCTGGACAGGGTGCGGCATCCCCTGGTGGGGCGCCAGGAAAGCGCCGTCCGGCGGGCCCTGGAATGGGAATTCGCCATGCAGTGCCGCAACGGGGGCTGGGGGAGTTTCGACAAGGACAACACCAAGATGATCTTCCAGAACATCCCCTTCGCCGACCACAACGCCATGCTGGACCCGCCCAGCGCCGACATCACCGGCCGCATGCTGGAGATGCTGGCGGCCCAGGGCTATACCCGCGCCGACAAGCCGGTGGAGCGGGCCGTGCGCTTCCTGCTGAAGGAGCAGGAGGCCGACGGCAGCTGGTTCGGGCGCTGGGGGGTCAACTACCTGTACGGAACCTTCCTGGCCCTGCGGGGCCTGAGGGCCATCGGATTCGACCCGGCCGAGGCGCCGCTTTCGCGCGCCGCCGGGTGGATCCGCCTGGCCCAGAACCCGGACGGCGGCTGGGGAGAGACCTGCGGCAGCTACGACGACCCCAAGCTTCGCGGCGTGGGGGTCAGCACCCCCTCGCAGACCGCCTGGGCCCTGCTGGGCCTGGTGGCCGCCGGGGACGGGGGGAGCGAGCCCCTGCGGCGCGGCCTGGACTGGCTGCTGGACCGGCAGCTTCCCGAAGGGGGCTGGGACGAGTCCATGGGGGAGGGGAGGGCGCGCCAGAGCATCATCACCGGCACGGGCTTCCCCCGCGTGTTCTACCTGGCCTACGGCATGTACCGGCAGTACTTTCCACTGATGGCCCTGGCCGCCTGCGCCCGGGCCCTTCCACACGCCGACTGAGGCCATTTCGAGGAGTATCATGTCCATCCCGCTTTCGCAGATGTGGACGGTCTCGACCTACGTCCTCTCCAAGCGCCTCTCGGGCAGGAAGCGCTACCCCCTGGTGCTGATGCTGGAGCCGCTGTTCCGCTGCAACCTGGCCTGCGCCGGCTGCGGCAAGATCCAGTACCCGCCCCACATCCTCAAGAAGCAGCTGAGCCCCGAGGAATGCTTCGCCGCGGTGGACGAGTGCGGCGCGCCCATGGTCTCCATCCCCGGCGGCGAGCCCCTGCTGCATCCCCGGATCGTGGAGATCGTGGAGGGCCTGGTGAAGCGCCGCAAGTACATCTACCTGTGCACCAACGCGCTGGAGCTGAAGCGCCGGCTTCCCGAGTTCAAGCCCTCCAAGTATCTCACCTTTTCGGTGCACCTGGACGGGCAGCGCGAACACCACGACCTGTCGGTGTGCCGGGAGGGCGGCTACGACATCGCCGTGGAGGCCATCCGCGAGGCCGTCCGGCTGGGCTTCCGCGTGACCACCAACGCCACCTTCTTCGACGGCGCCGACCCGGCCAGCGCCCGGGCCTTCTTCGACGAGGTCATGGGCATGGGCGTGGAGGGAATCGTGCTTTCGCCCGGCTACAGCTACGAGAAGGCGCCCGACCAGGAGCACTTCCTGGGCCGGGCCCGCTCGCGCCGGCTCTTCAAGTCCATGCTTTCCAACCGCAAGCGCTCCTGGAAGTTCAACATGTCGCCGCTGTTCCTGGAGTTCCTGATGGGCCGCCGGGACTACGAGTGCACCCCCTGGGGCATGCCGGCCTACAACATCTTCGGCTGGCAGAAGCCCTGCTACCTGCTGCAGGAGGGCTACGCCGACAGCTACCAGGAGCTGCTCGACACCACCGACTGGTCCGCCTACGGCGTGGCCAGCGGCAACCCCAAGTGCGCCAACTGCATGGTCAGCTGCGGCTACGAGACCACGGCCGTGGTGGACGGCTTCGGCTCGGCCAGGGGCTTCCTGGCCATGGTGAAGGGGACCTTCAGCCGCTACGCCGACCCCTCCACCCCGGTGCCCCCGGCCCCTTCCACGCGCGGGGACGCCGCGCCCGCCCCGGTGCTCGAGGAGGCCAAGGCATGAGCGAGACGGCCCGCTTCACCCGCGACCAGGTGGACGCCATGGAACTGGCGCCCGGGACCCGGCGCGAGAACCTGGAAGGCTGGGTGCCGGAGACGGCCGGCGAGGAGGAACTGCGCCAGGCCCTGGACAAGGCCCTGGACTACCGGGGCGACGTCACCCTGACCCTGAAGGACGGACAGCGCGTGGAGGCCTTCATCTTCGACCGCCGCACGGGCCCCAGCCTGGCCGGATCCCTGGTGCGCTACTACAGCCCCGGGGCGCCGGAGAAGCGGAGCCTAAGCTTCGACCGGATCGCCCGGCTGGAATTCAGCGGCCGCGACTGCGCCGCCGGCCGGCAGTGGAAGGACTGGGTGAAGAGGCGCGAGGAGCGCCTGGCCGCCGGCGAGAAGCACGTGGCCCTGATGCCCGAGCCCCTGGACTGACATGGCGCCCCGCGCGCGCCCCGGCGGCCGGAGGCCGGCATGAAGATCCTTCTCACCGGCGCGACCGGTTTCGTGGGGGGCCACGTGGCGCGGGCCCTGCGGGCGCGGGGGGCGCGCCTGCGCCTGCTGGTGCGCGCCACCAGCCGCCTGGAGGGCCTGGAGGGGCTGGGCGGGGAGCTGTTCCGGGGAGACCTGCAGCGGCCCGAGTCCCTGGCCGGCGCGCTGGAGGGCTGCGAGGCCCTGGTGCACGTGGCCGCCGACTACCGCCTGTGGATCCCGGACCCGGGGCCCCTGTACCGGGCCAACGTGGAGGGCACGCGCGAACTGCTGCGCCTGGCGGGCGAGGCGGGGCTGAAGCGGGTGGTCTATACGTCCAGCGTGGCCACCATGGGGTTCCGCGCCGACGGACGGCCCACCGACGAGGACGAGCCGGTGGGGCTGGCGGACATGGTGGGGCACTACAAGCGGTCCAAGTTCCTGGCCGAAAGGGAGGCCCTGGCCGCGGCCGAAGCCGGCCTGCCCGTGGTGGTGCTCAACCCCACCACGCCCGTGGGGCCCGGCGACGCCAGGCCCACGCCCACGGGAAGGATCATCGTGGACTTCCTCAAGGGCCGGTTTCCGGCCTACGTGGACACCGGGCTGAACCTGGTGGACGTGGCCGAGGTGGCCCGGGTGCATGCCGAGGCCCTGGAAAGGGGCCTGCCCGGCCGGCGCCACATCCTGGGCGGGGAGGACCTGACCCTGAAGCGGATCCTGGACCTGCTGTCGGCCATCACCGGGCTGCCGTCGCCCGGGATCCGCATCCCCAGGGCCCTGGCCGCGGCCTACGCCCTGTTTGAGGAGACCTTCACGGGCCGGCTGCTGGGGCGCGAGCCCCGGGCCACCCTGGAGGAGGTCCGCATGAGCCGCAAGAAGATGTTCGCTTCCAGCGCGCGCGCCCGGCGGGAGCTCGGCCTGCGCCAGCTGCCCGTCGAGCCGGCCCTGCGCGCGGCGGTGGATTGGTTCCGGGAAAAGGGCTTCGCCCCCTGAGGGGCCGGAGGACGACGTGGACGAAAAAAATGGGGAGGGCAGGGTGGCGGTGATCGCCGCCCTGAGGGGGGAGCTGAAGCCCCTGGTGAAGGGCTGGCGCCACCTGCGCCGCGAGGGCGTGGACCTGTGGCTGGGGCCCCCGGGCGGCGAGGATTTCCTGGCGGCCTGCGCGGGCGTCGGCGCCGGAGCCGCGGAGCGCGCCTTCGTCCAGGCGGAGAAGCAGGGGCCCCTCAAGGCCGTGGTTTCGGCCGGTTGGGCGGGCGCCCTGGATTCGCCCTGGGTGCCCGGCAGGGCCTACCTGGTCTCGGGCGTGATCGACGCCAGGGGCGGCAAGCGCTATCCCGCGGCCCCGACCTCCCTGGCCGGCCCGGAATGCTGGCTGGTGACGAGCCCGCGCGCGGCGGACCAGAAGGAAAAGCGGCGCCTGGGCTGGGTGCACGGGGCGGCCCTGGTGGACATGGAGGCCGTGACCGTGGCCCGCCTGGCGGCGGAGAGGGGGATCCCCTTCCACTGCGTCAAGGGCGTCACCGACGGCTGGGGCGAGCGCATCCCGGATTTCAACCTTTTCCTGGGCGCGGACGGCAGCTTCCGGCTGGGGGCCCTGGCGGCCTACGCCCTGCCGCGGCCCGCCAGCTGGCCGGTGCTGGCCCGCCTGGGGATCCACAGCGACCGGGCGGCCCATGGCGTGGCCTCGCTGGTGAAACAGTCGTTTTCCTCATCCTTCCGGGTGCCATGAACCTCGCTTCCTACATGAAAGACCGCCAGGCCCTGGTGGACAGGGGCCTGAACCGGCTGCTTCCGGCGGCCCGGCCCCTCAAGCTGCACCGCGCCATGCGCTACAGCCTGCTGGCCGGCGGCAAGCGGCTGCGGCCCCTGCTGCTGATGGCCTCGGCCGAATGCTGCGGCACGCCGGCGGCGCGGGTGCTGGAGGCGGCCTGCGCCTTCGAGTGCCTGCACACCTATTCGCTCATCCACGACGACCTGCCGGCCCTGGACAACGACGACCTGCGCCGGGGGCGCCCCACCTGCCACAAGGCCTTCGACGAGGCCACGGCCATCCTTGCCGGCGACGGCCTGCTCACCTTCGCCTTCGAGCTGCTGGCGCGCTGCGGCCGCCGGGCCGGGGACAGGCGCGCCCTGGAGGCCGTGGCCCTGCTGGCCCGGGCGGCCGGGTCGCGCGGCATGATCGGCGGCCAGACGGCCGACCTGGAGGCGGAAGGCAGGCGCCTGGACGCCGCCGGGCTCTCCTACATCCACACCCACAAGACCGGCGACCTGCTGACCGCCTCGGTGGAATGCGGGGCCGTGCTGGCGGGGGCCCCCCCGGCGCGGCGCGCGGCCCTGCGCGATTTCGGCCGGCGCATCGGCCTGGCCTTCCAGATCGCCGACGACATCCTCAACGTGGAGGGCAGCCAGGCCAAGCTGGGCAAGAAGGTGGGCAGCGACGCCGAGCTGCGCAAGGCCACGTATCCCGCCCTTTTCGGGGTGGAGAAGTCCAAGCGCAAGGCCCGCCAGGAGCTTCAGGCCGGCCTGAAACGCCTGGAACCGTTTGGAAGGGCCGCGGAACCCCTGCGCGCCCTGGCGCGTTTTGTGGTGGAAAGGGACCATTAACCTTTTTTGAAAGGACGTCATGGGGTATCTGGAATCCATCCAATCGCCGGCCGACATCAAGGGCTTCAGCCCCCGGCAGCGGCGCGAGCTGGCCGCCGAGATCCGCGAGAAGATCCTTGAGACGGTGTCGAAAAACGGGGGGCACCTGGCCACCAACCTGGGCAGCGTGGAGCTGAGCCTGGCGGTGCACACCGTCTTCGACGCCCCCGACGACCGCATCGTGTGGGACACCGGCCACCAGGCCTACACCCACAAGCTGCTCACCGGCCGGGCCGGGCGTTTCCACACGCTGCGGCAGTACGGCGGCATTTCGGGTTTCCTGCGGCGCGACGAGAGCCCCTACGACGTCTTCGGCGCGGGCCACGCAGCCACCTCGGTGTCGGCGGCCACGGGCATGGCCCTGGCCCGCGACATCCGGGGCGGCAGCGAGAAGGTGGTGTGCGTCATCGGAGACTCCTCCATCCCCAACGGCATGGCCTTCGAGGCCCTCAACCACCTGGGGCACGCCAAGCCCGACCTGC
>JAJYGY010000009.1:6236-7681 GCA_021790555.1 bacterium | reverse complement strand
GCCGCCGCCCAGCACCAGGGTGGGGGTTCCCAGCTCGCGGATCTGCCCCAGGAGGCGGAATCCCTCCTCGCGGTCCAGCTCGTAGGGGCTGCGCCGCGGAAGCGCGGCCGACCGGCAGGAGGCGCAGGAGAGGTCGCAGGCCCGGGTGAGTTCCCAGAAGACCAGGGTGGGTTTTTCGTCTCGCGCGTTCATGGGGCCTCCGGACCCCATCATGGACAAACGCGCCCGGCTTCTCCATGACGTGGGTCAGGTTCGGCCCCGCGGGCCCCGCATGACCGAAGTCATACAAGCCCCTTCCGGCGGGCGTTAAAAAGGGTCTGGAAACGGCCGTGGAAACGAGGGGGGCCGCCCCCTCCCATTCTGGAGGACACCATGAAACCAGCCATCCTGGCCGCCCTGGCCCTGGCGGCCGCCTGCCTTCCCTCGGCGCCGGCCTTTCCCGCCGCGGCCCTGCCGGACGCGCCCACGGCCTTCGCCCCGTCGGTGCCGCCGCCCATCCCGGCGCGCGGCCCGGAGACCCTGAAGCTCGTCTTCGCCGTCAGCGAGAAGGACGTCGTCATCGATCCCACCCCCTCCAGGGCCACGACCTTCCACGCCTGGACCTTCGACGGGGCCGTGCCCGGTCCCTTCGTGCGGGCCCGGGTGGGCGACACCCTGGAATTCCACCTGGTCAACCCGGCCTCGAGCAGGATGGCGCACAACGTCGACTTCCACGCGGTCAACGGCCCGGGCGGCGGGTCGGTGGTCACCCTGACCCCTCCCGGCCGCGAGCGGGCCGCCCGCTTCAAGCTGCTCAACCCCGGGCTGTACGTCTCCCACTGCGCCGCCCCGCCGGTGAGCTGGCACATCGCGCACGGCATGTACGGCCTGATGTACGTCCAGCCGCGAACCCCCCTGCCCCCGGCCGACAGGGAATTCTACGTGATGGAGGGCGAGTACTACACCAAGCGGCCCTTCGGCACCCCGGGCATGCAGCTCTTCGACCCCAAGGCCGTGGCGCGCGAGCGGCCCAGCTACGTGGTGTTCAACGGATCGGTGGGCTCCATGGACGAGCAGCACCCCCTGGAGGCGCGGGTGGGCGACCGGGTGCGCCTCTTCTTCGGAAACGCCGGCCCCAACCTGGTCTCGTCGCTGCACGTGCTGGGCGCGGTCTTCGACCGGGTCTGGGACGACGGCGCCACCAACGCTCCCATGGAAAACGTGGGCGTGGTGGCGGTGCCCGCGGCCGGGACCGCCATCGCCGACTTCACCCCCCGGGAGCCCGGCAACTACTACATCGTGGACCACAGCATGGCCCGCATGGACAAGGGCGCCGTGGCCGTGCTGCACGTCACCGGAAAGGGCGACCCTTCCATCTACGAGGCCCTGACAGGCACCGCCTCGGACTGAGAGGCCTTCGGCCAAAAAAAAAAGCCCGCTTCCGGCCGGTTCAACCCTCCGAAGAG
>JAJYGY010000009.1:0-6226 GCA_021790555.1 bacterium | reverse complement strand
CTGTCCTCGGAATCGGGCTTTTTTTTTGGTGAGTCGGGAGGGGATCGAACCCTCGACACCCGGATTAAAAGTCCGGTGCTCTACCAACTGAGCTACCGACTCACGGCAGGCGGATTCCCGTGTGATTTGGAATTTTGGATCGCGGATTGCGGGCGGGTCGCGACGGCCGCGCGTTGACGGCGAGGCACATGGTAGCAAAGCGGGCGTGAAATGTCCACGCAGGACGGGACGCGGCGCCGCGCCGGGTCAGGGCGTTCCCCCGCCTCCGGCCGGCGCCGTCCCCAGGCGAGCCTGAAGCAGGCCCGGAACCCGGGCGTTGAATTCCAGCAGGGCGCCCCCGCTGCGCCCGGCCCCCTGGAAGCCGACCACCACGCCCACCGGGACGGCCAGCAGGCCCCCCAGCATCACCGGGGCGCCCCAGGACTGCTGCTGGCCGGCAGCGTTCAGGGCCGCCGAGGCGCCGGCGAGAAAGGCCACCAGCCCCACCACCGGCACCACGCCGCCCAGTGTCGATTCGCGGCTTCCGGACACGTAGCGGGCGGCCAGGTCCGGGCTGTCCTGGGAGGCCAGGTATTCCGGCACGCGTCCGGACCCGATGGGCAGGCCGCCCACCAGGGTGCGGCCGCCGGGCACGGAGGCGTGGAAGCAGCGGCTCCACACCCAGTCGCCCAGGCTCTCGTTGGGGCCGGTCAACACGGGGCCGGAATCCAGAGGGGCCGGCAGGCCGCCCACCGGAGCCATGTCGGCTTCGTCCGGCGGCAGGGCCAGGGCCTGGAGCAGGCGCTGGTTGTATCCCCAGGCCGCGCGGCGCACGGCCGAATCGGCCTCCACGACCGAGGCGGCCCCGGTGAAGAACCCTATCCAGGACCCCACCCTCCTGAGGAAGCGGCTGGGCAGGAAGGGGCTGATGAGGTTCGCCGTGGTGGAGGCCACGCCCAGTCCCTGGGCCGTGGCCATGGAACCGGCGAAGTCCTTCTCAAGGTCCGGAAAACCGCTGGCGTCCAGGTGCCGGGCGAAGGTTTCCGCGTTCATGGGCACCCGCCCCACCTGGAAACCGCCGTCGATGAGGATGGCCCGGTAGGATTCGAATTCCATCTGCCGCCGCCCCGGCGCGGCCCCGGCCGCGGGAGCCTGGAAAGGCCGGGGAGCGTGGAAGCCCTCGGTCACCGGCGGCAGGCCCGGACCCGCGCACCCCGCCACCATCCAGGCCAGGCCCAGGGAAAAAATCCCGGCCAGGACCCGGCGGCGCCCGGCTCCAAACTTTTTGTCGACCCGTCCGTTCAAGCCCATGGAATCAGCCCAGAAACGCCCGTGGAAAAGGATGATAATCAACCGGTGACTATTTTGAACCTTTTGTGCGTTTTTGATCCGGATTTCGAAACCACGGAATTCGAGGACATTGTATAATCAGAAAACTTTTAAGCAAATTTAAACAGGGGCCCGTTCGTTCCTCCAGCCGTCCGCCGGGTCCGGAACCATTTTCTGGCAGCATCGCGCATGCAACCAACGGCACCCATCGACGCCGCCCACGATTTCGTGGCCCATGTCAACGACCTGCCAACCCTGGGCGGCCATGTCCACGACCTGCTGCGCCTGCTGGAAAGCCCGCACGCCAATTTCATCAAGGTGGCCAGGCTGGTGCGGGAAGACCCGGTGCTTTCGGCCAAGGTGATGCGCGCCGCCAACTCGGCCTATTATTACGGCGACCGCAGCGTCTCGTCGCTGGAGGCCGCCATGGGGCGCCTGGGCCTGGACGAGCTGCGCAACATCGCCATGGCCAGCTCCATGATGGGCACCTTCTCCAAGGTGGGCCGCACCCTGGACGCCACGGCCTTCTGGCGGCACTGCATCGGCTCGGCCAACGCCTGTTCCCTGCTGGCCCACTGGGCCAGGACCCTCGCCCCGGCGGAAAAGAAGAACGGCAGCGCCTTCTACGTATGCGGGCTGCTGCACCATCTGGGCATCCTGCTGCAGGCCTGGGCCGAGCCGGACCGGCTGCTGTGGGCCATGCGGGCCTCGGTGGTGCGCAAGGTGCCCCTGTATGAGACGGAACGCGAGATCTTCGGCTTCGACCACGCCCATTCCGGCGCGGCCCTGCTCAGGCGCTGGAAGTTCCCCGAACTGGTGGTGGAAAGCGCCCTGCACCACCACGACCCGGAAGAGGGCGAACCGGGCCACCTCAACTACACCCGCGTCACCCACCTTTCGGCCATGCTCTGCCACGGGCTGGACGGCCAGGCATCCTTCGAGGGACACCTGGAAGGCTTCAGCGTGAAGTCCTTCTTCGCCCTGGGCCTGGAGGTGGAGTCGCTGCCCGCCCTCAACGGCGAGCTGACCGAGATCCTCGGCAAGAGCATCCCCCTGGCCGCCGCCCTGGTGGCCTGAAGGCCCCCGTGCCTGCCCTTAAAATCTGTAATCCCTGCTCTTGGTATTGAGAAAGATGGTCTGGTCGCGGGCCGGGCCCACCGAGACGATGGAGACCGGCACGCCGGAGAGGCGTTCGATGGCCGTCAGGTAGCGCCGGGCGTTGGCCGGCAGCTGGGCCAGCGAACGGGCCTTGCGCGTGCTGGCCCTCCATCCCGGCAGCTTCAGGTAGTTGGGCCTGGCCGATTCCATCTCTTCCAGGTTGGCCGGGAAGCGCCGGATGGCGCGGCCCTTCACCCGGTAGGAGTCGGCCACCAGGATCTCCTTCAGGTCGTCCAGCACGTCCAGCTTGGTGATGGCCAGCTCGGTCATGCCGTTGACCATGGCGGCGTGGCGCAGGGCCACGGCGTCCAGCCAGCCGCAGCGCCGGGCCCGGCCCGTGGTGCGGCCGAACTCGTCCCCGCGCTCGCGCAGGGCCTGGTTCTGCGTGGGAGGCAGTTCCGTGGGGAAGGGCCCCTCGCCCACGCGGGTGGTGTAGGCCTTGCACACTCCCAGCACCCGGCCCACGCGCGTGGGGCCCAGGCCGCTGCCCGTGCAGGCGCCTCCGGCCGACCCGTTGGAGGCCGACACGTAGGGGTAGGTGCCGAAATCCACGTCCAGCAGGGTGCCCTGGGCGCCTTCCAGGAGGATGTTGCGGCCCTTTTGCCAGGCCGTCTCCAGCAGTTCCACGGTGTCGGCCAGGAAGGGCTTGAGGATGGAAAGGAAGCTGGCGGCCTCCTTCAGGGCCAGGGCCGGGCTCAAGGGCTTGGAGCGGTACACGGACTTCAAGAGCAGGTTCTTCTCCATCAGGTTCTGCGCCAGGGCCTGGCGCAGCCTGGCCGGGGAAAGCAGGTCGCCGGCCCGCAGGCCCACCCGGCCCACCTTGTCCATGTAGGTGGGGCCGATGCCGCGCTGGGTGGTGCCTATCTTGTTGGACTTGCCGTGGGACTCGCGCGAGGCGTCCAGCGAGCGGTGGAAGGAGAAGGTGAGGTGCGCCAGGGTGGAAATTTTGAGGTTGCCGTCGACCTTCACGCCGCGCGAGCGCAGGTCCTCGATCTCCCTGGCCAGGGCCAGGGCGTCGACCACCACGCCGTTGCCGATGACGCACAGCTTGTCGGCGTGCAGGATGCCGGCCGGAACCAGGTGCAGCACGAAGGACTTGCCGCCCACCACCACCTCGTGGCCGGCGTTGGCGCCGCCCTGGTAGCGGGCCACCACCCCGGCCTTTTCGGCCAGCAGGTCCACGATCTTCCCCTTTCCTTCGTCGCCCCACTGGGCGCCCACCACCACCAAGGCCGGCATATCGTCCTCGAAACGGGATGCATCCTGAGGGCACGGGGCGGCAGCCCGCCCCCACCCAAGCAAAACCGATGAAGTGTAGGGAAAAAGGCGGTGGCTGTCAATGCGGCAAGGGGGACAGGCGTGCACTCAACCACCGGATCCCCCGTTTTCATCGGATGCCCCCGGGATTACGATCCCCAACGCCTTCGTGGTCCGCAGCCTTCTTTTCCGCGTCAACTCAGCCCTTGAATCCTCGTCCAGGTCTTTGGCACGGAATGGCCCGAATTCCTTCTCCAACCCGCTGTCGGCCAACATCCCTTGGTAGGCGGACTTGTCGGCTTCATAGCTGTCCACGGTCGAATACATCCTTCCCTTCATGGGATCAAAGGGCTCGGTTTCACCGGCCCGAATTTCGTTGTCAAGACGCTCTATGTTATCGCAAAGAAACTCGTAAAATTTCTGGCGCTGCCCGTGGGTCATCCACGGCTGGGGCCCGGTTTGCCCGGCCAGTTCCATCAGCATGGCCCGGATGTCCCTCAGGGCCTCACGCTTCGATTTGACCGCGTAATGCCGTCGCTGCCCGCTTTCGCATTCAAATTCCTCCCCGCGCGTCTCCAGGTCTTCCTCATAAGTCTGGTCCATTCCGGACTGAATGATGCCGGCCAGTCCGTGGAAGGAAACGGCCAGGGCATCGGGCCGCGGGATCCCTGGAGGGGCTTGAAACGGCTGCACCTGCCACCCCCGCCGGTCCTCCTGTTTCATTTTTTCGTGCATGTTTCTGACCGCCAAGTCATATCCGTTGCTCATGGCACCTCCGGAAGAAAATGGCATGTCACCTGCCGGGACGAAACGACCCGGCCCATTCCAACTTCAGCCACCAAGCCCGGCCCCTAAATGCCCGGCCTTTTCCTTCTTTCCACAAACTTGGTCAGTTCTTCTATTTCCCCGGCCGAGAGCTTTCCCACGACCCGTAAAAACGTGCCCAGCTCGCGCGGATAGCGATGAATGATCTCCGCCAGATCAGGGGCGACCCTGCCGGCCAATGCCAGGAGTTCGTCAGGATGCCGCCCCAGGGCCCTGGCAATGGCCGTGATGGTTTTCTCCGTCGGCGGCGACCCGGCATCGCGTTCCACTTCGGACAGGTACGCAGGCGTCACTCCAATGGTGTCCGCCAACCGTCGAAGACCGATGCCCTTTTCCAGCCGCATGCGCCTCAATTCCCCGCCGACCTTGCGTTGTTTCTTGGAAGCCGCCACGTCACACCCTAAGAAGGAACTCCGCTTTGTCGTCCAGTAATTACTTTACACCTAAAGCGCCGTATGTCAAGCGTTTACTATACATCCAGGGCCGACGCGCCCCGGTCCCGACGGGATTCAGATCAGTTCAGAAAACGACCGGAAAGTCATGGCAAACTGACACCGCTCGAGTTCCGCCTTGATGGAGTCGGCCTCCTCGACCCCCAGCAGGCCCTGGTGGATGGCCTCCCTCAAAAGCCATACCGTCCCAATCTGCCGGTCCTTGCCGAGTTCCTTCTCCGACATTGAAACCAGGATGCCGGCCTCGTCCGAGGCCAGCATCCAACCGCGGCCGGACGCCAGGGCCAGGGAGGCGGATTCGCCCTCGTCCAGGTCCCGCGACAGCCTTGCCTTCAATTCGGCTTCGCCTTCCCGGATCAAAGGCACTTCCCGCAACCAGCGCTTGGAAAACGCCTTCTCAAGCTCCTTGATCTGGCGGGACCGGGTCACTTCCGCGCGGGCCTCCGGAGCCACCACAAAGCGCAGGCCCTTCAGCCGGTTGAGTAGGGAAAGCCTCCGAACCATGATCAGGTTGATCAGCACGCACGCGTCGCAGACCACCGTCTCCACCGCCGGGCGGCGTCTCACCGGGGCCCCACGAGCCCCGCCGCCGGGCGGGACCAGCCCATGTCTCCGGCGTATTTTTCAAACGTGCCCTCCCGCCAGCCGGCCTTGCGGGCCAGTTCCAGGGCTTTCCGCCTGGAAATCTTGCCATCCACCAGGGCCTTCAATGACCACTGGATGAGCTGGCCCGCCAGATTTTTCGCCCCCGGATCCACGGGCGGCGCCTCCCTCCTGAGGTGCGTGAAAAAGTCCCTTGCCCCGGCTTCCTTCCCTAGGATCTGGTCCCGGGACGCCTTATTGAGGTATCCCAGGTTGCAAAGCCGGTACACGGCGACCTTGTAACCCACTCCAAAGTACCAGGCCAGATTGGCGGTTTCCAGCCAGCCGAAGCTAGCGATTCCCTGCCTCTGGATGAACTGGGAGACGCCTTCCGGAGGCATCAAGAAGGCTGCCGCGAAGGCGTTGGCCCTGGTTTCCAAGAGATCGCCTTTTTCCCGCTCCCGGCTCACCACGGCCTGACGCCTTCCATCCATCAGCACATGACCATACTCATGGGCGAGGGAGAACACCCGGCGCACCGGATGATGCGCCGCATTGACCACCATCAGCGCGTCCAGCCCCTGGAAAACCGTGAAGCCGGAAATGTCGGCTGGAAGCTTCAGCTCGGACACCTCAACCCCCTG
>JAJYGY010000179.1 GCA_021790555.1 bacterium | reverse complement strand
GGGCCCGCACCCGCCTGGGCTTCGACGGGGCGCGCCGGGCCGTCGACCCGGACCGCCTGGCCGGCGCGCTGCGGCTTTTCCTGGACCAGGTCCAGGCCGGACTGGACAGGGCCCAGGCCCTGGGGGGCGGCCTGCCCCCACCTACTTCGCCTTCGAGCCGGCCTCCTGGGAGGTCCTGCGCGACGCCCGGGGCCTGCCCCGGCTCGACGCCAAGGGCCGGCCCCGCGTGCGGGTGACGGGCTTCCGGCCGCGGGCCCTGCCGCCCTTCCTGGAGGGCGCGGTGAAGGCCCTGCGGGCCCAGCCCTCGGCGCGCGAGGCCGCCCGGCTGCACCGCCGGGTCCGCGAAAGCGCGCTCTTCGATCCGGCCCTGGGCCGCTACAAGGTCAACGCCCCCCTGGCGTCCGAGCCCTTCGAGATCGGGCGCGCCCGGGCCTTCACGCCGGGCTGGCTGGAGAACGAATCCATCTGGCTGCACATGGAATACAAGTACCTGCTGGAGATGCTGCGCGCCGGGCTGTACGACGAGTTCTTCGGCGACCTGCGGGCCTGCCTGACCCCCTTCCAGGACCCGGGCCGGTACGGCCGCAGCCCCCTGGAGAACTGCTCCTTCCTGGCCAGCAGCGCCCACCTGGACCCCGCCCTCCACGGCGCCGGCTTCGTGGCGCGGCTGAGCGGGTCCACGGCCGAGTTCCTCAGCATGTGGAACCTGATGACGGCCGGCCCCCGGCCCTTCTCGGCGCGGGAGGGGCACCTTTTCCTGGCACTGAGGCCCGCCCTGCCCGCCTGGCTGTTCGACGCCTCGGGCAGCTTCCAGTTCCGGTTCCTGGGCCGCTGCGAGGTCACCCTGCGCCTGGAGAAGGCCCGCGACCTGCGCGGGGCGAGGGCCCGCCGGGCCGGCCTGGTCCTGGAGGACGGCCGGCGGGTGGAGATGGAGGGAGGCATCCTGGGCGAGCCCTATTCGCGCCTGGTGAGGGAAGGCAAGGTGAAGTCGCTTCAACTGTGGATGGAGGCGGACGAGGGCCTGGCGGGCGTCGAAAGCCTGGAAAAGGCCGGGGGGGCCCGGCGATGACCCGGCGCGGGGAAGGGACGGGATGGGAATTCGTGGGCGGGGAAGGGGATTTCCGCGTGGAAAACCCCCAGCGGACCAGCGGGCTGTATTTCCCCCTGTGCAACCAGGCCGGCATGATGGCCTCGGTCTCGCCCCTGCTGGGCGGGGACCTGAAGACCGACCAGAACCACTTCCTTCTGGAACCGGTGTCGGTGGACGACCTGCACCTGAAGCGGGGAGGCCGGAACTTCTGGATCTGGACCGGGGACCTGGGCGCCTGGTCGGCCTGCGGCCATTCGGCGGCCCAGGCCTCGCGCCGTTTCGGGCCGGGGGAGGAGGGGGCCGAAATGGAGGCCGGCCTTCTCTGGCACCGGGTGCGGCGGCGGGGACCCGGGGGCCTGGAATCGGAGGTGACCAATTTCGTGCCCTGGGGGGACGACCGGGTGGAACTGATGAAGGTGCGCCTCACCAACACCTCCGGCCTCCCCCTGAAGGTGGTGCCCACGGCCGCCGTGCCCATCTTCGGCCGCTCGGCCGACAACCTGCGCGACCACCGGCATGTCACCTCGCTGCTCCACCGGATCGGCACGCTCAGGGAGGGCGTGCTGGCGCGGCCGGAGCTTTCCTTCGACGAGCGGGGGCACCAGCCCAACCGGGTCTCCTACGCCGTGCTGGGAAGGGGGCCGGGCGGGGCGGCGCCGGCGGGGTTCTTTCCCGACATGGCGGACTTCATCGGCGAAGGCGGAACCCTGGACTGGCCCCTGGCCGTGGTGGCCAACCGGGGGGATTTCCTGCCGGCCGGCGCGGCCCTGAGGGGCGCGGAGGCCATGGGCGCGCTGCGCTTTCCCGAAACCGTCCTGGTCCCGGGCGGATCGGCCGCCTGGGTGCTGCTGCTGGCAGTGCTCGAGGACGAGGCCGCCGTCCCGGGCCTGCTGGCGGCCTACGGAGGGGAGCGGGAATTCGACCGGGCCCTCGGGGAGACGCGCCGGGCCTGGAGCGGGCTGACCGGCACCCTGCGCTTTGAGAGCGGCGACCAGGACCACGACCGGTGGCTGCGCTGGGTGGCGGCCCAGCCGGTCCTGCGGCGGATTTTCGGCTGTTCCTTCCTGCCCCACCACGACTACGGACGGGGCGGCCGCGGCTGGCGCGACCTGTGGCAGGACTGCCTGGCCCTGCTGCTGATGGACGCGCCCGGGGTGGGGGGATCGCTCTTCGACAACTTCGGCGGCGTCCGGATGGACGGGAGCAACGCCACCATCATCGGCCCGGGCCCCGGGGAATTCGTGGCCGACCGCAACAACATCCCGCGCGTGTGGATGGACCACGGCGCCTGGCCCTGGCTGACCACGCGGCTCTACCTGGACTTCAGCGGGGACCTGGACTTCCTGCTCCGGCCCCAGGCCTATTTCAAGGACGGGCTGGCCGCGCGGGGCCGGGAAAGGGACGCGCTCTGGTCCGACGACCAGGGGACCCGCCTGCGGGATTCGGGCGGCGCCGAGGCCCGGGGCAGCATCCTGGAGCACCTGCTGGTGCAGCACCTCTGCGCCTTCTTCAACCGGGGTGAGCACCACAACATCCTGCTGGAAGGCGCCGACTGGAACGACGGCCTGGACATGGCCCGCGAACGCGGCGAGAGCGTGGCTTTCACGGCCCTGTACGCCGGAAACCTGGCCGACCTGGCCGCCGTGATCCGGGCCCTGCGGGACCGGCGCGGCCTCGCGTCCGTGGAGCTGGCCGGGGAGCTTTTGCCCCTGCTGGACACCCTTTCGCGGCCCCTGGACTACGGTTCGGCCAAGGCCCGGCGGGCGGTCCTGCAGGCTTATTTTGATTCCTGCCGCCACCGGATCAGCGGCCGAAAGGCGGCCGTGCCCCTGGAGGCGCTGGCCGCGGACCTGGAGGCCAAGGCTGCCTGGGATTTCGCCCGCCTGCGCCGGGACGAGTGGACGGGCGACGGCCGGGGAGGGGAATGGTTCAACGGCTACTGGGACAACCAGGGCCGGCGGGTGGAGGGAGCCTTCCCCTCGGGCGCGCGCATGACCCTCACCGGGCAGGTCTTCCCCCTGATGGCCGGCGTGGCCACCCCGGAACAGGCCGCCAAGACGGCGCGGGCGGTGCGGCGCCACCTTTTCGACGCCGCGGTGGGGGGCTGCCGGCTGAACACGGACTTCGGGGGCATGCGGTTCGACCTGGGCCGCTGCTTCGGCTTCGCCTACGGGCACAAGGAGAACGGGGCCGTGTTCAGCCACATGGCCGTGATGTACGCCAACGCCCTGTACCGCCAGGGCATGGCCCGGGAGGCCTTCGAGGTTCTGGAAACCCTCTGCGGCCACTGCCGGGACTTTGAAAAGAGCCGCATGTACCCCGGCCTTCCGGAATACCTGGACCCCAGGGGCCGGGGCCTGTATTCCTACCTTACCGGCTCGGCCAGCTGGCTGCTGCTGACCCTGCTGACCGAGTCCTTCGGCTTCCGCGGAGACCTGGGTGACCTGCGCCTGAAGCCCCGCCTGGTCAAGGGCCAGTTCGGGCCGGACAAGACCTGCGCGGTCCACGCGCCCTTCGCCGGCCGGGCCCTGAAGCTGCTTGTCCGCAACCCGGAAGGCCTTGAATACGGGTCTTATTCCCTCCGCTCCGTCCGCCTGGCCGGAAGATCCGTCCCCTGCGCCGGCGATTCGGCTCTCATTCCCAGGGCCTGGATTGAGGCGCTCGACCATGGGCGCGAGCACCTGCTTGAAGTCGGGCTCGGTTCCTAGCCTGCCCCCGCGAAGCCAGTTTGTTGCTGGTGAAACAATTTTCCTTCCCGGTCCTTCTTCCCGTCCCGTCCTTGGAGTCCCTTGATTTGAACCGGCATTTTATATCGAGGCCTTCCCGGATTGTTTTTTATAAACCCCGCTTAATCGTCTAGAATCCACAAACATCAAAAATTTAAAAAAATTTTTCCATGACAGGATTGTTGCCGCCGGCATACACTCTCGCCGTCCCGGGCGGGCTTCCGCCGTTTTTTCTCACGACGGTCCTTCGAGGCCTTCTCGGAAAGGTGGGCGACATGGATTTCGGCTTCAGGGCTGGCAGGGTTTGGAGGGCGGCCGCGCTGGCGGCGGCTTTGGTGCTGATGGGGACGGGGGTTTGCCGGGCCGGGGCCATCGCGGCGGTCTGTTCGGAATGCCCGAACAGTTCCTCGCCGCTCAGGGTCGCCACCATCCAGGTGAACGCGGCCGACAACAACTGCAGGTACACCGCCAACGGCCTTCCCGACCCGTCCATCGCCCAGTGCTATGACGCGTCGGTTCCTGGCGTCTACCGCCTGACCTTGCTGGGCGGCTGCTATTCCACGTTCAACGGGCAGGCCCACTATCTCAACCGGGTCGACTACGGCATCGCCACCGGGAACTGCGCCGCCTTCACCCCGACGCAGGACCTGGGAGCCCTGCAGACTTCCCTGAACACGGTACCGGACTGTTCGCTGCTTTACAACAACGGGAGCACCTCGGGCTCGGTCTGCCTGAAGGTGACCCGGCCGGAGGTGATCTGGCTGGCCGTGCTGGGGGGCGCCTGCACCCATGAAAGCGGGATCGTCACCGTGGGCATCGACCTGATGTGCCAGACCACTCCCAGCCCCACCCCGACCTTCACCCGGACCCCCACGCCCACGGCCAGCCCCACGCCGCTGAACCCGGCCGACTACTGCCTGGACTTGAAGGTGTGGAACCCGGGACAGACCCGCGACGGCTACAACCTGGCGGCCCGCATCACCAACTACGGGAGCAAGCCCCTGCCCATCGGCCACCTGACGGTGAAGGCCTGGTTCAACCAGAGGGGCATTTTCGCCGGCGGCAGGCCCAACCCGCGCGACAATTTCCTCTTCACCCCGGGCAGGTTCCGCCGGATCAGGATCCCCTCCACCCGCACGACCGTGTCGCGGATCCACCATGTGTCCTGCGGCCCCGACCGGAAGGCGCACCACGTGGCCGTCATCCATTTGCCCTCGGGCCCCGGCCTGGTGCTGGCGCCCAACGGGGGATACCTGCAGACCCTGGGGCACCACGACACCCTGGGTTCCTGGACCTCCCTTTTCAGGTTCGGGGGGACGGGAAGCCGCAACCAGGACTACAGCAACATCGGCCTGCTTGGAGGCAGCGCCGCCCAGATGGAGGACGACCCGCATTTCGCCCTGTACCTGGACGGGCAGCTGGTGTGCGAGTGCATCCAGGGCCAGGAGGACCCGCTTTCCGGGCAGGAGCCCTGCGGCATCAACGCCTGCCCCAAGTCCCCCACGCCTTCCTCCACCCTGACCTCCACCCCCAGCTTCAGCCCCAGCCCCACCCCCAGCGCCACGGCCACGGACAGCGCGACCTTCACGGACAGCGCCACGGCCACGCCCAGCGCCACGGCCACGGACACGCCCACGCAAAGCCCCACCGACACCCCCAGCCCCACGCCGACCCAGAGCCCCACGGCCACGCAAAGCGTGACAGCCGGGCCCAGCGCCACCCCGCTTCCGCCCTGCGCCCAGTGCGGACCCTCCTCCACGCCGGTCCAGCTGCAGGCGGCCCAGTTCAACCTGGACGGCGTGCACCAGTGTTCGGCGCCCCAGGGCCCGGGACTGCCCCTGCTCGGCCAGGTGGAGGGCTACTTCGCCTCGCGGCCGGGGGTGTACCGCCTGCGCGTGGTCAGCGGCTGCTGGTCGCCTTTCCCGGACCGGCACGAGGTGACCAACAACGTCAACTACGGATTCGGCAGCGGCACGGCCGCGGCCATGACGGCCCTGAGCCCGGCCGCCGGGTACGTGGGGGACGGAAGCGCGGTTCAGAACCAGTTTCTTCCGGACACAGGCACGGCCTGCGATTCGCTTTACGCCGCGGGCGGGCCCAACGCCTCGGCCTGCATCGACGTGGACAGCCCCCGCTGGATCTGGGCCGGCCTGCTGGACCCCAACTGCGGCGACAACAGCGGAAGCGTGCAGGTGGACCTGGACTTCCTGTGCCCCTTCGACACGCCCACGCCCACGGCCACGCCTTCGACGGTGGAGACCCCCACGGCGACCGGGACGGCCACGGCGCCGCCCACCGACACGCCCGCGCCGACCCTGAGCCCAACCCAGGAGGTGCCTTCCTGCGGGGCCGTGCAGGGCTACGCCCTGCTGGGCCAGTCGTCCTGGAGCGGCCAGACCCCTTCCCAGCCGCCCACGGCCTCGTCGCTGGATTCCCCCTGGGGCGTTTTCGCGGAGGGACAGAGGCCCATCGTGGCGGACACGGGCGACAACCGGGTGCTGGTCTATCCCGGATACGCGGCCTATTCCTCCCCGCCCTATGTCGATCCGCCGGCCAGCCTGGTGCTGGGCCAGCCCGGCTTCACCACGTCGGCGGTGCAGCCGCTTTCGGCCTCCAGCCTGGACGCGCCCAGGAGCGCCATCCTGGCGGGCGGGAGCCTGTTCGTGGCCGACACGGGCGACAACCGGGTGCTGGTCTACCCCACGCTGCCGGCCGTCAACGGAGCCCCTGCCGGCCTGGTGCTGGGCCAGCCGGACCTGGCTTCCGGCCTGCCCAACCGGGGCGGCGCGGTCTCGGCCCTGGGGATGTCCGCGCCCAGCGGCCTGGCCAGCGACGGCAGCCACCTGTACGTGGCCGACACGGGCGACAACCGCGTGCTGGTCTTCGACCTGCCCATCACCTCCGACGACCCGGCCCCGGCCCTGGTGCTGGGCCAGCCGGGCTTCGGTTCCGGCCTCGCCAACCAGGGGGGCGCCGCCGGGGCCTCCACGCTTTCCGGCCCCACCGGGCTGTACGTGTACGGCAACATGCTGATGGTGGCCGACACGGGCAACAACCGGGTGCTGGCCTTCAGCCTGCCGCTTTCCGGCGACGGCCAGGCCGCCGGCCTGGTGCTGGGCCAGGCCGGTTTCAGCGGATCGCTGCCCAACCGGGGCGGCGCCGCGGCCGCCGGCACCCTGGACGCGCCCACCGGGGTGGCGCGCGACGGGTCCTACCTGTACGTGGCCGACACGGGCAACAACCGCGTGGCCTACTTCCTGCCGGGCGGACTGACCAACGGCGAGGACGCCCAGTTGGAGCTGGGGCAGCCCGGCGCCGCCGGCACGGCGCCCAACGGGGGGACGGCGCCCAACAGCATCAGCTTCTACCAGCCGCACGGGCTGTGGATCGACGGGTCCACGGGCTACGTGTGGGTGGCGGATTCCTCCAACCACCGGGCCATGGGGATGGGCTGCATCGACCTGGGCTTCGGGGCCGCCCGGGCCGCCGGCCTGGACCGCGGCGCCGAAACGCCCGCCTGGACGCCCACGCCGGCCCTGCGCGGTTCGCTGGAGGCCGTGCCCAACCCGGCCCACGGGGGGGCCACCGCCTTCTACCGGATGGATCAGCCCGGCCGGGCCCGCCTGATGGTCTTTGACCTGCAGGGCGGCCCGGTGCTGAGCCTGGACCTGGGCGACCAGTCCGCGGGCGTGCACCGGGCCGAGCTGCCCCTGCAGGGCAAGGCCAGCGGCCTGTACTTTTTGGTGCTGCAGCGGGACGCCGGGCTGGGGTGGACCAACCTGGCCGTCTTCAAGCTGGCCCTGGTGAACTGAGCCCGGCCTGAAATGAAAGGAAAGGGAAACGACTAAGAGAGGATAAGTCCATTTCAAGGGCCCGG